>NZ_QUDG01000016.1:0-34416 GCF_003474415.1 Butyricicoccus sp. AM05-1
TTTGCGCCTGTCTCTGAGAGACAGCTTTAATAGAATACCAAATCCGACAGCGAATGTCAAGCACTTTTTTCAAACTATTGTGATTTTTCTAAAAACGTGATAAGATAATTGCACGATACTATAATAAAGCCGAACACCCGATCGAACAGTTCACCGGCGTGTACGTTGTCAGGCAGCGGCCTGACGATGCAGCGCGATACGACGACAATTTACCGCCAACGCAGAACTGCCTGACCATGATTTCCGCCGCTGCACAAGGCTGGTCGTATTTCGACTTGCTGCGTAAAATACCGGAAAGTCGCCGGCAATTATATCTACTATTATATGTAAGGAGCAGACCATGACCGCACAGGACATTCTCAAACAATATTTCGGCTACGATTCGTTCCGCCCGGGACAGGATGAGTTGGTTCGCGCCATCCTTTCCGGCCGGGATACGCTCGGCATTATGCCGACCGGTGCGGGCAAGTCCATCTGCTATCAGGTGCCCGCCATGCTGTTTCCCGGCCTGACGCTGGTCATTTCTCCGCTCATTTCGCTGATGAAGGATCAGGTCGGTGCGCTTGTGGAAGCAGGCGTTCCTGCCGCGTGCATCAACAGTGCGATGAGTGCGGAGGAATTCCGCGATGCACTGTACTTCGCCGGACGAGGACAGTACAAGCTGCTGTATGTTGCGCCGGAACGCCTGACCGCTCCCTCGTTTCTCGAATTTGCCAAGCGCGTACCGATTTCGATGGTCACAGTCGATGAAGCGCACTGTATTTCTCAATGGGGACAGGATTTTCGTCCAAGCTACCTCAAAATCCTCGACTTTCTCGCCGAACTGCCCGAGCGGCCGCTCGTTTCCGCGTTTACGGCAACCGCAACGGCTGAGGTGCGTGACGACATTGTGCAGGCACTCGGTCTGCACGAACCCTTCATCAAGACCACCGGTTTTGACCGTCCAAATCTGTATTTTGCTGTCGAACAGCCGACCTCCAAGGGCATGAAGCTGCTGCAGCTGCTGAATGAGCGCAAGGATAAAAGCGGCATCGTCTACTGCTCCACCCGCAAAAACGTGGAGGAGATCTGCGATCTGCTGCTCAGCCGCGGCCTGCCCGCTACCCGCTATCACGCGGGCCTCGATCCTGACGAGCGCCGCAAGAATCAAGACGATTTTCTGTACGACCGCAAGACCATTATGGTCGCTACCAACGCATTCGGCATGGGTATTGACAAGTCCAACGTGTCGTTTGTCATTCATTATAACATGCCGAAAAATATGGAGAGCTACTATCAGGAAGCCGGCCGTGCCGGTCGAGACGGTCAGCCTGCCGACTGTATTCTATTATATAGCGGACAAGATGTGCGTATGGCCGAGTTTCTGATTGAGCGTAGCCACGAAGCCGAGGACGAAACCATTGACGAGGCAACCCGTCAGCAGCTCATCGCGCGCGACCGCGAACGCCTGCGGCAGATGACGTTCTACTGCACCACGACCGAGTGCCTGCGGCATTACATTCTGCGCTATTTCGGTGAAAATTCGCCGATATCGTGCGGACACTGCAGCAGCTGCGACACCAATTTCGAGGAAGTGGACGCAACCATGGACGCGCGCAAAATCCTCTCGTGTGTGTACCGGCTGGATGAACGCGGCCGTGCGTTCGGCAAAACCGTCGTTTCGGCCATTCTGACCGGCAGTAAGAACGAAAAAATCTCGCAGTTCCATCTGGATACACTTTCCACCTATAATATCATGCCGGACAGCACCGCCGTGTATGTCCGTCGGCTGATCGACATGCTGCTCGAGCGCGGACACCTCATCGCCGACCCGGACCGCATGAACGTGCTCGCGCTCACCCGCACCGGTAACGCGCTCATGCGCGGACGCGGTGAATTCCGCGTCAAGCTGCCCAAGGAGAAAAAGCCGGCAGCAGCCAAACAGTACGCGGCTCTTGCGGAAGATGTGGATGAAAAGCTGTTCGATGCGCTCCGCGATGTACGAACCCGCCTTGCAGCACGCGCAGGCGTGCCGCCGTACGTTATCTTTTCCAACGCAACGCTCGCTGATATGGCTGCAAAACAGCCGTCAAGCGAGTTCGATCTGCTGTCCGTCCGCGGCGTAGGCGACGCAAAAGCAAGGCGGTACGGCAAGGAGTTTCTGGCAGCGATTCAGAAATACCGGGATGAAAACCTCGGGAAATAAAGCAAATTGAGAATTAAAAGCGGTATTGCCTTAAATCCGCAGATGCCGTCCGCAGCCACCAGACGAACGAGTTGCGCAACATTGTTATCCCCCCGGGGACCTTCTCTTGCCCTTCGGGCAATTCACCTTGTGTTGCGCCTGCGTAGAGCAGCCGGTATGTACAGCAGTAAGGAATCTGACACTGCGAACAGGTTGAGAAAGATACGGAAGTAAAAATCCTCTGCCGTTCCCCTATTTCGGAGCGGTCGCTGCTCTCTGATCTGCGCCAGACTAAGAAATAAAGGAAACGGGATTCACAAGGGCGGAAACCTTGGTGTCCACCCTTGTGCCCGCCGCCGCAGGTGCGGCGGACCTCCCAGCCGTCCTGACTGCACCCATTCCGAAATCTTCAGCAAATAGATAAAAATAAGTAAAGCCGACAGGCACACCCATCGGCTCAGGAAAAAATATCAGCCGTTCTGCTGATCGTTTTTCTGATTCTGCTGGCTCTGATTCTGCTGCTGATTCTGCTGACCCTGCTGGTTTCGGTTCTTGTTCTGCTTGCTCATTTGGCTCACCTCGTTTCGTTTGCAATGCTATTCTGCACCGCAAACGCGAAAAATATACTCGCAGGACTTGCAGAATAGCGAAAAACCTGTTAAAATTGTTCTGCGTGTTATACAGTTAATATTTTAGATGATATAAAAGAAAGAAGGACACTCACCATGTCGGGACATTCCAAGTGGAATAACATCGCAAAGCGCAAGGGCGCAAACGATGCAAAAAAAGCAAAGATTTTCACCAAAATCGGCCGTGAAATGGCAATCGCAATCAAGGAAGGCGGCTCCGCTAATCCGGATTTCAATGCTCGTCTGCGCGACTGCATTGCAAAGGCCAAGGCCAACAATATGCCGAACGATAACATCAAGCGCACGCTCGATAAGTACTCCGGCGCAAACGGTCAGGTCGATTATGAGGCAAACAACTATGAAGGCTACGGCGTAGGCGGCGTTGCAGTCGTTGTTGAGACCCTGACGGACAACAAGAACCGCACCGTTGCGGACGTTCGTCACCTGTTCGACAAGTACGGCGCAGGTCTGGGCGCTTCCGGCTGCGTATCCTGGCAGTTCGATAAGAAGGGCGTTATCATTATGGAGAGCGAAGGTCTGGACGAGGACGCTGTTATGATGCAGGCGCTCGATGCAGGCGCTGAGGATTTCCTCGTTGAGGAAGGCGTTTTTGAAATCTACACCGCTCCGGATGATTTCTCCACCGTTCGTGAGGCACTCGAGAAGGAAGGCTACACCTTCGCACAGGCTGAGCCGCAGATGGTTCCGCAGAACTACATCACCCTCGAAAAGGAAGAGGATATGGCGCAGATGCGCAAGCTGCTCGACAACCTCGAGGATAACGACGATGTGCAGGCAGTTTGGCACAACTGGGAGAATGAGGATGATTACGAGGGCTAATGCCCCGGTCAAAACCGCATAAAAAAGCACCGCATACCGAGGTATGCGGTGCTTTCTTCACTTTCTCACGAACTTCACCGCGCTCATTGCAGCCTCAGCGCCGTCTGCGACGGCCTTTGCCACCTGCAGCAGACCGCCGGTGCAGTCACCCGCCGCAAACAGGCCGGGCACAGCCGTCGAGCCGTCGGCATTCGCCTTGATGCGCGTGCCGTCCAGCTGCGCGCCCAGCTTGCGGGCAAAATCGCCGCTGCCTGCGGTGCCGTAGGCGACGAACACACCGGAAACGTGCAGCGGTTCTCCCTCGGCAAACGTCACGCGCGACACCAGTTCATCGCCCTCGACCGCCTTGACCTTGCGCGTTTCCACGCGCAGACCGTCCGGCAAATCCGCCGGAGCCTCGCTGCCGTTCGTCAGCAGCGTAACGGACTGTGCCACCGGCAGCAGCACCCTCGCTTCCTCGAGCGCATACTCACCCTGACCGAGCACGGCAACGTCCTTGCCGCGATAGAAAAACGCATCGCAGATCGCACAGTAACTGACGCCGCGGCCCTCAAATGCAGCTACGCCCTCGATTTTCGGCACCGCACGCGGCGAACCGGTTGCCAGAATGACCGCATCCGCGTCAAACACGCCGTCCGCAGTCTTAACCGTAAAGCCTTGCGCCGCATACTCAATACCGGTCACCTCGGTCTGCCGCAAAACTGCACCCAGACGTTCGGCCTGCTTCTGTCCGCGCTCGAGCAGCTCTGCGCCGGAAACCGGCTCAATAAAGCCGAAATAATTCTCAATCTTGTCCGTTTTGGCCAGCGCACCACCGTCCTTATACAGAACGGTTGCCTGCATGCCGGCGCGTACCGCGTAAATCGCAGCACTCAGTCCCGCCGGTCCGCCGCCAATGATAACAATGTTGGGCATTCTTTTGTCCTTTCCAAATTGAAAATTGAGAATGGAAAATGACGGATACACGCAATGCGCGATAACTCAATTCTCAATTATTCCTTTTCAATTCTCCATTATTTTGCGGTTTTCTCGTCAAACCACTGCTGATACGCCTTCTGCAGCTTATCGAGCAGTGCAGGATCCTTGCCGCCGAGCGGCTTGCCATCCAGCTCGCATGCACCGACGCAGTGCGTGCCGGTGGACAGGATCATCACCTCATCCGCGTTTTTCAGCTCATCCACAGTGAACGGCGCGATGCGGGTCGGCACGCCGAGCTTGTCGCACAGCGTAAGAAAATGCTTGCGCGTAATACTCGGCAGAATAAGATTATCCGCCGGAGGCGTACAGAACACGCCATCCTTGAGAATCGCCAGACCGGAATGTGCGCCTTCGGTCACGCGGTCGCCGCGGTGGAATACAACCTCGTCACAGCCTGCCTCAACAGCCTGCTGCATCGCCATGCAGTTCGGGATAAGGTTGAGCGTTTTGATGTTGCAATGCAGGAAACGGGTGTCCTCCACCGAGATCAGCTTGTACGGATGATCCTGGCGGTCCAGTCCGCACGGCTCAGAAAATGCCATCAGGCTGGCCTTGCCGCCCTTGGGGAACGCGTGCATGCGATGTGCCACTGCACGGGTGGACTGCCAGTACAGCATATGCGGCGCATCCGAATCCAACTGAGACACCAGCTCGTTCAGCGTTTTTGTCAGCTCGTCACGCTGCATCGGCGGCTCAATGCGGAGCAGCTTCAGACTGTTGTAAAAGCGGTCCAGATGATCCTCAAGCTCGAAGATTTTCTTGTTGTTGACCATCGCCGCATCGTAAACGCCGTCGCCGAAGTAAAAACCGCGATCAGTGATAGGCGCCTGCACCTCGTCAATGCGGCCGATTTTTCCGTTATAGTATGCAATATCCTTCATGGGAATATGCCTCCTTTGATCAAAATTCCGGGTCAATCTAATCTCAGTATAACGGTTTTCGACAGGGTTTGCAAGTAGGCCGGAAACGCGGTATAATAATTAAGCCGGCAGGTTGCTGACAGGCGCTATCCGATACCGCAACCGCATGTTGCTTGTCTGGAAAAAGATCCTATGATACACTTACCTCACGGAGGTGTTCGATTATGAATACAAAGGATATTTTATATCATCTCAGAACCGAAAAAGGTCTCTCACAGGACGAACTGGCTGCAAAAATTTTTGTCACCCGACAGGCGATATCCCGCTGGGAAACGGGCGAAACCACGCCGAATGTCGAAACGCTCAAGCTGCTTTCCGCGTTCTTTAACGTGTCGATCAATACGCTTCTCGGCTCTCCGCGGCAGCTGATCTGCCAATGCTGCGGCATGCCGCTTGAAGATTCCATCACCAGTAAAGAGCCAGACGGCTCCTTTAACGAGGATTACTGCATGTGGTGCTATGCCGACGGAACCTTCAAATACACCACGAAAGAGCAGCTGATTGACGTTTGCGTAACGCATATGGCAACCGAAAGCTGGCCTGCAGAGCAGGTTCGCGCCCATATGGAAGCCATTGTGCCGACCCTCAAGCACTGGAACAAATAAAGGAGAACGCTATGCCGTTTGACTTCAAAAAAGAGTATAGAGAACTCTACATGCCGAAAAGCAAGCCGCAGCTTGTCGAAGTGCCACCAATGAACTACATTGCCGTGCGCGGCACTGGCGACCCGAACGAGGACGGCGGTGCATATCAGCAGGCCATCAGCGTACTGTATGCCGTGGCCTACACGCTGAAAATGAGCTATAAGACCGATTATAAAATCGCAGGCTTCTTTGAATATGTTGTTCCGCCGCTGGAAGGTTTCTGGCGGCAGGATAATGTGGACGGTGTAAATTATTCGGATAAATCCGGTTTCCACTGGATTTCCGTCATTCGTCTGCCGGATTTTGTGACCAAGACGGATTTTGACTGGGCGGTACAGACGGCTGCAAAAAAGAAACAGCTGGATTGCTCCTCAGCCGAGTTTTTGACGATTGAGGAAGGTCTGTGCGTGCAGATCATGCACGTTGGCTCCTATGATGACGAGCCTGCGTCTGTTGCGGTGATGGACGAGTATCTCGCACAGAACGGCTATGCAAACGATCTCACCGCCGAACGACTGCACCACGAGATTTATCTCTCCGACCCGCGCAAAACCGCGCCGGAGAAACGCAAAACTGTCATTCGCCACCCGATCAAAAAGGCGTAAAATAACAAGAATACTTTTCAGAAAGGTTTGATTTTTTGTCCGGAACACTTCTTCATATCTGCTGTGCGCCCTGCTCCATTGCGTGCATCGACACGCTGCGGCAGGAGGGCATCGAGCCGGTAGGTTTTTGGTACAATCCCAACATTCACCCGATGAAAGAGTACAAAATGCGCAAGAATACACTCGTTGAGTATGCAAAAAGCATTGATCTCAAGCTGGAGATTGAGAACGAGTACGGCCTGCGCAAGTTCATCGAAGCTGTTTATCCCAACTGGGATAACCGCTGTGCGACCTGCTATGCGCTCCGCTTTGAGGAAACCGCACGCTACGCCGCCGAGCATGGCTACGACCGGTTTACCTCTACCCTGTTTGTCAGCCCGTACCAGAATCACGAGTTGATGCGTCAGATCTGCGAACAAATGGCCGAAAAATACGGTGTCGAGTATCTGCACCGCGACTTTTCGCCGCGCTTCCGCGAGGGACAGGATAAGGCGCGTGAGCTTGGCCTGTACATGCAGAATTACTGCGGCTGTGTTTTCTCCGAAGAGGACCGCTACCGCAAGCGCAAAAAGAAGAAAAAGCCGGACGCCACGCAGGCGTAAAGCGGAAATCGGGGTGTTTCGGCACAATTTGACCGAAATACCCCGCAATAACCGCTTTACAAACGCACGAAAGACTGGTATACTATATCATGTACTCGCGCCCGTAGCTCAGCTGGATAGAGCGTTGGACTCCGACTCCAAAGGCCATGCGTTCGAATCGCACCGGGCGTACCACTGATAACCGTCTGTTCCGTTGGAATAGGCGGTTTTTCTTTACTTTTTCAAGAGTTGCTTTAACGGAGTAAAATTGAGGCTGCTGCGCAGGCTACTATATGGTAGACAGAACAGTAAAAAAGAGCGGCAATGCCTCGCCTCTTGTCATGGGGTTCGCCTCCTTCAAAATCGTTTATATCTTCATTACATCTGACGTTTCGACAAAAGCCCAGGGGAAAACGCAAATCGCGGCAAAAAGTTTGTCCCAGGGGTCATTCCAGCTCCATATCCTTCTGCCGTGCCGGCACCTGCCGGGGCGGGGACAGGAACTCCTCCACGTTCCGGCGCACGGCGGCGTAGTCCTGCTCCTCCCGCCGCGCCTTCTGACGCTTGGCGGTCAGCGCCGCCCTCCGTTCTTCATAAGTGTTTGGGATGGTCTCGCCTGTCGGCTCGGTCAGCGCTTCAAAGCGTTTCACGCTTTGAGGTCTCCACCGGAGACCCGCGCCCCAGCAAGTAATTTTGACTGTTCGGGCAAGGGACCTGAACAGCGCAAAATCCGCAAGCGGGTACTCGCTTGCTGTGCTTGCTGACTACTTCGTACCCCCGTATTTCCCCCTCTACCCATACTACAATCCGAGCAGGGTGTTTTGGCCAGTTTCGGAGGACTTTTTCAAGAAAATGTCGCTCCTATCCGTAACTTTTCGCTGCCCACTTCGCCGGACGCCTTGTGTTTCTTCGGATATTCGTATACAATGTATCGTGTTGAGTATTATCCATGCAGTAGTGCAGGATAACCACGATTCCGGCAGGACAAGCACCTGACGGATCCATCTCTGCATTGGAAGCAGCCGCAAAAAGGAAGTGAACGCTATGACCTGCGACGAGGCTTTGTACCGCCAATATCTGAGCGGCGACGACGAAGGGCTCAATGCCCTGATGAAAAAATACGGCGACCCGCTGACCCTGTATATCGACGGCTACCTGCACGACGTTCACGAGGCGGAGGAGCTGATGCTGGACGTTTTCGCCTATCTGTTCACCAAAAAGCCCCGCATCCGGGACGGCGGCTTCAAGGCGTATCTCTATAAGGCGGCGCGGCATATGGCGCTGCGCCATAAGAGCAAACGAAAGCCACTGTTCAGCCTCGATACGCTAACCGGCGAGCCGGACGGGCGGCTGCTGGCGGAGGAGGTCATACGGACGGAGGAGCGAAACCGCGTCTTGCACTTCTGCATGGATGAAATGAACCCGGACTACCGGGAGGTTTTGTACCTCACCTATTTTGAAGGCATGAGCTACGCGCAGGCGGCGGAGGTCACGGGGAAAACGGTAAAGCAGATCACCAACATGGTATATCGTGGAAAAGAAAGCCTGCGAAGGCTCTTAGAACGGGAGGGAATCACAGATGCGGAGTCATGAGGAGCGCGTCGCGGAGGCAAAGCGGCGCATCGCTAAAATTGAGCGGGAGAAACGGCTGCGGCGCAATACGCTCGCCATGGCTTCCGCGGTGGCGGCGTGCCTTGCGCTGCTCATCGGCGCGTCCTTCGCCATGCCCGGCATTGCCGCGAAAATCCAGACAGGCGATTATTCCGGCTTTGAAACGGCGGCAAGTATGTACGGCGGCAGCGCGGCCTTGGGATACATCGTCATCGGACTTTTGGCGTTTTTACTCGGCGTGTGCGTGACCGTTTTGTGCTTCCGGCTGCGTCAGATGAGCCGTGAGGACGGGCAGGACAGGAAAAGCGAGGATGCGCATGGAGCTGATTGAGAACCTGCTGCAACTGCTGGTCACGTTCGTCGGCGCGCTGCTTTCGGGTATCGCCTACCGGAAAAGCGGCAGGCAGGCTTACTTTCTGCTGCTGTGCTTTTACGGCTGCTTCGCGCTGGGCGCACTCTACTGGACGTTGTATCTGCTGCTGTTCGATACCACGCCGCGGGTCTTTTATGTCTCGGAGTTCGGCTGGGTGGCGAGCGTGATCTTCCTGCGCATTTTGCAGGCCACGCTCACCAGTCAGGACGAGCGCAGTTTCCGCTGCCGCAGGGCGTGGCTTGCGCCTGCGTTCGGCGTGCCGCTACTGGCGTTCTACTGCACTTTCGGGGATATTCTCTCCAACCTGATCTGGTGCGGCATGATGATCGTTCTCTCTTACTGCGCCATCCGGGGGCTGATATACGCCAATGGGCAGACGGGCGCGGCGCGGAATATGCGGTGGTTTCACATAGGCGTGCTGTGCTTTGCCGGTTCGGAATATCTGCTCTGGACGGCGGGCTGCTTCTGGCCGGATACCTCACCGGCAAGCCCCACCTTCTGGTGCGATATGCTGCTGACGCTTGCGATTCTGGGGTTGCTGCCCGCCACGAGAAAGGCGGCGGAAGCGTGACCTACATCGAAAACATCTTCCTCTGCATGGTATCTCCCCTACTGGTGGCTGCCCTGTGCATGGGCAGGCGGCAGCTCCGCTTTTTCCTGTTTTGCATTGCCGGGATGGGGGTATGCCTTCTCTCCGCCTACATCAATACCTTCCTCGCGGCGGTGTGTCAGGCGGATGCCCTTGCCGCCACGGCGGAGATCGCGCCGGTGGTGGAGGAAACGATGAAGCTGCTGCCGCTGGTGTTTTATCTTCTGGTGTTCGAGCCGGAGAGCGAGAGAATTAAGCCCGCCGCCATCACGCTCGCCCTGAGCTTTGCCACCTTTGAAAACGTCTGCTACCTCATTCAGAACGGCGCCGACCGCTTTTCCTTCATCTTCTTCCGTGGCTTCGGCACGGGAGCCATGCACGTCCTCTGCGGCCTGATCGTGGGCGGCGGGCTTGCATACACATGGCGGCGGACATGGCTGAAGGTGGCGGGCACCTGCGGGCTGCTGGGCGCGACCATCACCCTCCACGCCATATACAATCTGCTCATCGCCTACGGCGGCGCGGCGCAGTACATCGCCTACGCCCTGCCGGTGCTGCTGGTGGCGGCGGGAAGATGGTCTGCATTCCGCTTATCGCGGAGGAAATAACCGAATATCCACTCCCTGAGAGCTGCCTTTTGGCGGCTCTCAAATTTTTTTGAAAAATTTTGCGTTTTGGGTGAGAGTTTTTTCGATTTTTTGTACCTATATAAGTGAAGGGGTTTTTAAGCCGCATTTCAAAAAATCCAGAGAGGAGGTTCAAGCGGAATGTACGATACCGTAAGGCGGGTCGCACTCGTCAAGCAGCGGGTGCGGGAAAACACCCGCCGGAGGCAGCGGCGCGAGGCAATAAGCCTCTCCGCAGTGTGTATGCTGCTGTGCGCGGCGCTGATGCAGACAGCGGGCACGGTCGTCGGGCCGGGACAGACCGCCGCATGGGGCGCGTTCGGCGCGATGCTGCTGCGGGAGGACGCAGGCGGCTATGTGCTGGTAGGCGTTGTCTGCTTTGCAGCGGCGGTAGTCATCACCGTGCTGTGTATCCGGCTCAGAATCAGAGAAAATCAGAAAAAAGACGGGGCGGACAAGCCCACTCGACACGAACAGGAGGAGGAAAACCAATGAAAAAACGAATACTCAGTATCTTGCTCTGCCTTTGCATGGCGGCGTGTATGCTCCCCACCGTGGCGTTTGCGGCGGATACAGGAAAGGCGATACAGCTTGGCACAAACGCACTGAATAAAAATGTAAACACAGAGGCCGCACCGACCGTGTATTTCGGGCAAAACCATGGAGATAATCCCGCTGCATGGCGTGTGATCGGCTATGACGGAAGCGGCGTTGCCGGCGCACAGGGGGATATGACCCTGCTTGCGGCAGGCACTATGGGAGAAGCTGCGTTTGACAGCGTTAATTATAGCAGCGAATATGCACCGAGTGAGTTGAAAACCGCAATAGACGCGCTTGAAGCAAAGCTGACGACAGAAGAAAATGCTGCCGTAAAGAAACGGACGCTTGCAAGCGGAAGCTACAACGGAGAGAATACCGACTGTGTAGCAGGAGCGCAGGTGGATAACGCTGTATTCTGGCCGCTTTCCATAGCGGAAGCGCATGCGGTAAATCAGGATCTGCGAATTGTGAATAAAGAACATACAAATTGGGCGATGTACCATTGGTGGCTGCGCTCCCCATGCAAATTATCTTCCAGTGCTGCCGTTGTGCATGGTAACGGTGAAGTCCTCGACGATGGCATGTACCATACTTCCGATGAGTTTGGTGTTCGTCCCGCTTTTAACCTAAATCTGAACGCTGTCCTCTTCGCATCTGCCGCCGTGGGCGGAAAGCCTAACGGAGGGCTGCCCCCGATTTCCGAACACACCGGAAACGAGTGGAAATTGACGCTTTTAGATAATAGCCGCAATTTTGCCGTAACGGAAAAAACCGTCAGTGGCGACACAATCACATTTTCCTACTCCAACGCACAGACAGGAACAAATGAATACATTTCCGTTGTTATCAAGGATAACGGCGAAATCACCCATTACGGACGCATTTTGCATCTGGGTGGTACAACAGGCGGTGCAAGCGGAACGGCAAGCCTTACGCTCCCTGCGGGTATAACATTAGACAATGATACAAAGCTGTATGTATTCAACGAGCAGTATAACGGCGATTATAAAACCGATTACGCCAGTAAGTTCACAGACATTGCATTGACGGTGGAAAAGCAGGCGGACGAGCAGTTCACCCTCTCTCCCGGCGGCAGATACTATTTTGACCTATCGGCAATGGGTATTCCCGGCACGGTGAACGATGCTCTGCCGGATAATACCCTGCACTATGTTCCCTTTACCTACGCAGGAACGGTGAACGCCTACAAGCTCACATCGGAGACGGCAACCACCGAGGAGTATGCACAGCGGGAAAAATATGACCACAGCCTGTTTATTGCGGACTACAATGTAACACATAAAATAAACTGGGATGACCTGAATACCGCAAATCTGATTTTCGGCAAGGACTATGCCGCCAGCGGCGTGGACTATACGCTGCGTGCGCCGTCTGTGGGAAGTCGTTATACAGGCTCTGGTGAGTCCCAACGCGGCACGCCCCAAAGCAACGAATGGGACAGGGTACTGGATAAGGACGACGGATATATCAAAAACCGGAATAAGGTGTATTCGTGGGGGCAGGATACTACGAACTTTGGGCGTGGGTTCCGTGCGGTTCGTGGGTACTACTCGGCCCGCCACTGGTATTACTACTCGTCCTCGTATCAGAACGTCGACCTCGGTTTCCGCCCCGTCCTTGAAGTCCCGAACCCCGGCTCACTGGGCCCTGACGGACTGAAAGCCGTTACCCTCGACCTCGGCGGCGGCAAATTGGGCGGCAGCACGGATACTATTCAAATCATTGTGAAAAACGGCAGCAAGTTTACCGCGCCTGCGTCCGACGGTCTGACCCGCCCGGACGGAAATAACGGCAGCTACTTTAAGTGGCTTGGCAGCGACGGAAACCTGTACGCCCCCGGTGAAAGCGTTCCGGAGGTCGTAACCACGCTGACGGCGCAGTGGACAGTCAACCAGTACACGATTACCTATAATCTGGCCGGCGGCACTGCGGAGGGCAATCCCAACACCTACACCATCGAGACGAAGGCTTTCACCCTCAAGAATCCTACCAAATCCGGCTATACCTTCACCGGCTGGAGCGGCACGGGACTTGACGGCGAGAACAACATGACCGTCACCATCCCAACGGGCAGCACTGGCAACCGAATCTATACGGCACACTGGCGTTATAATGGCAGCGGCCATTCTTACAGCTACTACACCATCAAGGCAACTGCCGGGGCTGGCGGCTCCATTTCTCCCTCCGGCAATGTCAGCGTCCGTGAGGGCAGAGATCGGACCTTCACCATCACCCCGGATAAGGGTTATGCCATCTCCAACGTCAAGATTGACGGCAAGAGCATTGGTGCAGTGAAGTCCTACACCTTTGAGAATGTCCGTAGAACCCATACCATCGAGGTCATCTTTATGAAAGCCAACGGCAACCCCCAGACCGGCGTGTTTGTGGATGTAGCCACCGGCAGCTATTATGAGGATGCTGTGGATTGGGCAGTGGAGAACGGCATTACCAAGGGAACCGATGATACCCATTTCTCCCCGGATGGCATCTGCACCCGTGCGCAGGCTGTGACCTTCCTCTGGCGCACCGCTGGCAGTCCCAAACCCGAAACCCGCACCATGCCCTTCACCGACGTTCCTGTGGGCAGTTACTACTACGATGCTGTGCTGTGGGCGGTAGAAAACGGCATCACCAAGGGCACCAGCGACACCACGTTCAGCCCCAACATGACCTGCACCCGCGCCCAGATCGTCGCGTTCCTGTGGCGTTCCGAGAAGTCCCCGGCAGCGGGTATAGCCAATCCCTTTGCCGATGTGAAGTCCACCGCCTACTATGCTGATGCGGTACTGTGGGCGGTCAAGGAGAACATCACCAAGGGAACCACCAGCACGACATTCAGCCCCAATGCGGATTGCACCAGAGCGCAGATCGTGACCTTCCTCTGGCGCTGCAAGAAGTGACCGGCTGACATACGGCTAAACATCAAAGCCGCTGGCATGACCCCATAAGCGAACATCGGACAGCGCAGCGGACGGGCATCTCGCCCCGAAGCTGCGCTGTTCTCTTTTCGCTATTCCCGACAGAACGCCTTCCGGCACATCTGCGCCTCAGCCATCAGCGACTCCCGCGGGAGATCGTTTCCTTCGCCTCCCGCAGTAAGGACGAGTTTGTGAGGCTGGTCATGGCCAGTGACCTACGGCAGCGCGACCGGGATCTTGCAAAGCGGATCACAGGGTTGGATGCTATCTTCAAGCGGCTCTATGAGGACAACATTTCGGGCAAGCTCTCCGATGAACGCTTTCAGAAGTTCTCTGTGGACTATGAGAAGGAAGAACAGGAGCTCAAGGTGCTGACGAGTTCCCTTCGGAAAGAAGTGGAACTGGAGGAAAGCAAATCGGCGGATGTTGATCGTTTTCTCTCCGTTGTGGAGAGGTGCACGGATATCCCGGAGCTCACGCCCTGCATCCTCCATGAGTTCGTGGAGAAAATCATCGTCCATGCGGCCAGCGACCCGAAGGGCAAGAACCGGACGCAGGAGATCGACATTTACTACAAGGGTATCGGAGCCTTGGAAATGTCAAAAGTCACGGCATCAATGGAAAAAAGAGAAAACGGTACAGCCGAAGCTATACCGTTCTCTCTTTCCTCACGATGTTTTCTTATCGGGAGCTGCCTTGCCGCTCTTTTCGTTTTACTCTATGCTTTCGCTCTGCTCCGACAGATGCAAATCCAAATCTCGACCGCGTGTGCAAACACTGCGAATGTACACATAGCTGTGGATTTCATCAACCGAATACAAAATCACGTCATTTCGCGTAACATACTACGGTATCCCGATACTGCTGCATAATATACATCAGCTTTTCCGTAATGTCCCGCTCGGCTGTTGAGGTGTAAAATATCTTATATCCTTGCGGCACGACTCTGAAGCAGCTCCTTTACTTTAGCGTCCATATCGCACTGCGCAGAGATGCGTCCGGCAGCAATATCCTCACTGCTGCGCGACAGCTTTTCACTGATTTCCGTTTCGCTCATGTCATCCCACGCACGAAGCGACGGCCGAAACGGCATGCCGCCTTCCTGCAGACTCTGCTGTGCAAACATCCGTACAGCCTCAGCGAACGAAGTACCCAGACTGCGGTAAAGCGCTTCTACCTGCTCCTTCACTGCACTATCAATGCGGATCTGAAGTGTTGCATCCATAGCCATAAAATCATCTCCTTGTAGCGCGATTGTATTACAGTTTTCTTTGTATGTCAAGAGGATGACTCTCTCCTTTCCGATTATAACCGCGCAGCATAACATCGGCAATGCATTCACCCGCTTGTACGCGAGATTGCTCGATCAAGTGCGCATAGTACATTTCGGTTGTAGCCGGACTGGAATGCCCGAGCTGACGCGCAACAGTAACGACATCGGTATGGTTGGCAATCAGTACGCTTGCAACCGTATGACGAAACGCATGGGGATTGATATGCGGCAGGTCATGCCGTTTGCTGAATTTATTGAGCCATGTGGTAATGCTGTCCGGGTGCATGACCTGTCCGTCATCCCTCGTGAACAGGAAACCTTCGTCATTCTGCCACCGATCACCGTTCAGCTCGCGCAGCTTCTCCTGCTCTATACGATATTCACGCAGCAGTGTGACGGTTTCAGCCGGAATGGGGATAAAGCGTGTTTCTCCGGTTTTTGGCGTCTCTTCATAGATTCCTCGTGCTTTGGAGTAGCGCAGATTGACCTCTATGTAAAGATACCGCTCATCAAGGTGAACATTCTCCCACTTCAGTCCCATAATCTCACCGCGCCGCGCACCGGTGACAATCATCAGATGCGTGATCGTTCGCCATTTGAGCGGTTCGCCTTCGAGCGCCTGCAAAATGCGGAAGATTTCTTCCGGCTGGAAATAGTTGATCTTCTTTCGCTGAGCGCGAGGAAGTGTGGCGCGTGCCGCTGCGTTGTAGGTCACGATCATCTCCTTTTCCGCCTGCGAAAGCACGGTGGAGATGAAACGATGATGCTGCAGAACGGTTTTAACCGCGAGGTGATCGGTATTCAAGATGTACTCGAACAGCTTTTGTGGCGGTATACCCAGCGCCGCAGAAATTGCGTCTGCGGAGGACTTACGGATAACCTGTCCACGGCAGGCGGCCGTTATGGTAACTGCGTTGAGGCGAGACAGCTTTGCCAGCTTTGCGCGTGAAATCTGCCGTTCGGTCAGCAACGAACCTAAATCAACCTTAGAGCGGGCTTTGTCGAGAACATGTTTGGTGCAATTTTGCAGAAGATCGATATACAGCCGATTTAAGTGCTGTGGTCGAAGGTCGGTCAGTTTGATATGACCGATGGCCGGAATAATACGTTCGCACAGGTGTTTGTACAGTTCAATCGTGCTGTGCTTGGTGCCGGTGTGCTCCTTTAGGTCGATGACATAGGCGGCATATTCGGCAAACGTCTTGTTATTGTCCGGCTGAAACCCCAGCTTGATGCTGTTCTCAAACTCGTAGGCAATTTTCTGTGCCTCTCGCTCGGCACGCTGCTCCGACCAGTTTTCCGGCGCTTTCCAAGTCTTATAGTGACAGCGCTTGCGGTAGCGTTCATCATAGCCGCACGAAACCGTGATTTTGAAGCTCAAACCGGATTTTGTATGAATTTTCTTAATACTTGGCATAGAATAGTCACTCCTTTCGGGGAAAATACAGCGGTGCGCCTTGCAGCGCACCGCAATAAAGGGATCAAACCGAGATTCGAGCAGGAATGTAAGACGGACGATCCTCGTCAGGGGACACGGAGCCGGTTCCCTCCATCAACAGCTTGAGGACATTCGGGTAATAAAGAAGCGACTTGCGGCCAATCTTAACGGCCGGCAGAATACCCTGACGGATAAATCCGCGCAGAGCATTCTCTGAAATATTGTGCCCCTCGGCGAGCAGACGGCGATGGGTTTCAGCGACGGTTGCCGTGTCGTAGAAACGACGCGGCGAAACGAATTGAATGGTATGTTCAGCCATAATAGACTCCTCCTTATTTATGGTCCTTCAGGAATATAATATATAGCAGCTTACGTTGCATTTTCAGATCGTTTGATTTTGCAGTTTTTGCCCGAACCATCGGTTTCGATATGCTTGAACGCTTCCTTGACAGCCGCGTTCTTCCGAGCTTCTTTCCATTGCCCCGGCTTCATACCGAGTTGTCCCTGGACCTCTGCAATCAAGATTGGGGAACCGTCCCAATCCGCGAGCCATTTGAGCAGCTTTGAGGCATGGGTCGGTTTTCCTTGAAAGGTTCGGCCGGCTGCCAGTTCGGACAAGCATTCGAACGGTAATTCGGAAATCTCGTCATGTTGGCAGTCTCTGAACGATTCACGAACGTGCATGACAACCTCTTCGGGCGGCTGAATCAGCCACAGAGAAACTGGTTCTTTACCGCCATGATTGCGCAGCGTACTGCGGAATACAAGCTGAACCAGATCGCGCGCCATCGTTAGATTTCTCATTTTCTGTACGCACGCCAGATCGTCTGTATTCCGGAAACTCGGATCGAGACACGCCTGCTCGAATTCGCCCCACGCACTGCCGTCGAAATCGAATGCCAGTGCTCGATTGAAATATTCTTCCGAGTCGAAACGGCCCAAACCGGCACAAATCACGCAATCCGCTTCATTGTATCGATTCGATCCGTTCATGCCTCCGAAATACGGCAGACTCTCTTTGGGTCCACTGTTGTCATCCGCTTGAAGCGGAATCAGACGATCGTGGAACTCGCTCAGGGCATCCCAAAGCTCTTTCGCGTAGCTCTTGTATGTAACCACAAGGACCTTGTGCCCTGCCATACCGGACAGCTTGTTCTTTAGCCAGACCGTCAGTACGTTCCGAGTCGTTTTATTTGCCATCGCGGTCTTGCTGACGCTGAACCGGGTGTCGGAACGCTGCACATGAATGGTGAGCCGCTGATACGATTCCTGCACATTTGCCGAAGGTATATCGACTTCAGGATTCTCATACAATTCAGGCGAGAGAAACGCTGAACCGCTCAAAATGAACGTGCGCAAGTCATCTTGTATGTCGAACGGGCGGCAGTGCGGAACCGTTAATTCGTGTTCCTGACCGATTTGATAGGCAGCGGGCTGCTTTGACAGTACGCTGACCGTCTCAATTATTTCGTCGGAACGCGGACCGGCATAGTGCTCCAGCTGATCGCAGAACGGATCCAGCTTGCTCCAATCGAATGCTGCCGCATTGAAATCGTCCGATGTTGCCATTGCAATGCGACTTCCGTTCGCTTTATACTGCCGAAGCAATTTTTGAAACGGAATACGCAGCGAATAGTTCAGCGTGCTCAGCAGCGTCTGTTTTGGCTTGTCCCAGCTCAGCTCATAGCTAGGTTTGTACGTCGAAATCATTCCTTCACAGGCAGCGATCACACTCGTTGAAAGCTTAGAAACTTTCATCAGATTCGGTGCTTCATCAACAATCAGCAGCTTGCGCGTGTAAATCGTTTCCTCGCCGGAACTCCACTCACGCAGAGCAGACAGATTCTCGATATAATATTGATCGTATCGAGCGTGCATAAAGACGAGGAACGGTGTCTGATTGGCCTTATCAGCGGCATGCAGCAATCTGCATTCTGCCGCCTGAGGGCAATCCTTGCCGGGACATTCTGCATATGTCTGCACATCGCTGCGCTGACAGCCGCCATGGGCAATGTTGAAGTCGTTCGGACCTTCGAGCACGCGAACGAGATCGCGGTTAGGAGCGTTCTCCTGTATCAAGTCGCGCAGCTCGTACGCCTCGGCGGTTTTCTCAACGACAAGGATAACGCCGCCGAGCGACTTGGCGTAATCACTCATGCGAACGAACTCGCGCGTCAGCACCTTGACAAGCGCACGCACCAGCGTAGACTTGCCCATCCCCGGCAAGAGCGGAATGGTCGTGACCGGCTTCTCCGCCTCGCCCAGCATCAGGCGGACAGTATCTCTGAGCAGCTCGCGCTGCCCAGATATATATGTTATCCCACGTGTAGAAAAGTACTCGTCAAGCTCGTCCATCACTTGTCCCGTCAAGTCGGCAATACAGTGCGGAGAATGCGCGCTCCACTCCAATGCCCGAAGCTCTTCGTTTTCACCGAAGCTCGAATCAGTAAATTTTTCAACGTCTTTCATACCTCATTCTCCTCCGATTCATCAATTTCTGCAACAAAATCAGCTTCGGCTTTGCAGTCGTCCGATTCGAGTGAAAACAGGCTCCCAAGGTCATTCCCGATGCTGATTTCATGCTGTTCGAACAGCGAAAGCAGGTCATTGAGAGCGACACCCATACAGGGCAGCGGCTTGTCAGCAGGCGACAGCTTGTACTTCCACGTCGTGTCGCGTCCGCCGGTGCGGAACGGAATGCCGCCCTCTGTCAAAGCTGCCTGCAACGCTGCTTCGGCAGAAATGTCGAGTTCCACGTCCCTCTCTTGCAGCCAGTCCTGATATGCGGTGAGCAAGCTCCTGCGACCACAGATCAACAAGAGAGTTGTCTGATTCTTGAGCGTACGCAGCCATGCCACCGACTGCGTATCCCATGTTTCCCCTTCCTTACGAATACCTGCAATGTGGTCATGCAGATACTTCTTGAAGAACAGGAGGAAGGTGTACGCATTTTCCGGATTGAGCTTTGCAGTGGTGTCTTCCGGCGGTTTGGGAGACGTTTCGGGGAGAATCGCGCCCCAAGTTGCAAGAAATAGTGCATTTGCCTCTGCGTAAGCACAATAATTTCGATTAGTACCCCATCCTAAAAGTTTTTCCAGCACAGCAAGCAATTTCGCTTTTGCATGTGTCGAAGCGTCAGCAGAGTTACATGTAAACCTGCCATCATGTTTAGATGGGATAAACCGCGCTGCACGTCGCTCAATATCTGCGGCAAAGTCTTGCGGATTTTTACGATAGTGCACAACAAACTTCTTCAGGATATTCTGGATATTGCTGTGCTGTGCGAAAAGTCTTTGCAGCATTTTCTCATCGTAGTTTAACAACTCGTTGCCGTCCAACGTAAAAATTGTACGTTCGCTGCCGGCCAGCTTGCGACCCAATACCACAGGAACAGAAAACGGGTAGTTCTTACTTACTGTGTTGACCACAGCCTGCGGGATACTGTTCTCCAGCGCGACCAAACGGTTGACAACCTGTGCTGGGAGCGTCATACTTTTCTTACCGGCAGTGACCTTCAGCTTTGCATAATCTGCAAGGTCATCACTCGGCCGAGCTGCACAAAGCTCACGGTGCGGCTGCCAGCTGTGAGGTACAGTAGCCGTCCAGTGCTTGCCTTTCCATTTCTCCGGACCGCCGCAGGTACGCAGGAGTTCCTGCAGAACCGGAGACTGGGAGACGGTCTGAATCCCGGTAAGTACGACGGCAATGCTGCCGCCGAACAGCGGGTACAGAATAGAGAGCAGCGGTGCGGCAATGCACAGGACGAACAGCATCAGCAGCGTGGTGTTCTGCTGGCACAGCTCCGGCAGCTGGAACAGCGCCCGGAATGCGTCCGAGCCGCTTGCGTTCCGGTAACCCGGCAACCGCGCCGTGTCGGGGTCAAGCGAAACATTGATATACTCAATGTCTGCGTGCTTTTGACGCTTGTTGAACTCCTTCTTGGGAATCTCGACAAGGCACTTGCCGCCGCGTGCAGCATACGCGAGCGTTAAATCGCCTTGGGTGATGACATAGAGGTGGTCGTAATCGCTGGGCGCACCGAAGTTTGCGATGTCACCACCATTCTTTTTATGAATAGCTATTATCTCACTAGCTGAGTTGTACATGAGTAAATACCTCCTAAAAGTGATTCAGGCGCCTGTTTTTTTAAGCTCATGAATACTATACACCATTTGAAGTTGCTGGGCCAACCGGTAAAACCACGGATAAATCGTTACGAAAGGATGCAAAAACCGTATGGAAGTATCTGTAATCAGCTTTCATCAACACATCATTGACATTGAGAATCTATTCGTCCAATATATCTCCAATGGGAAGCCTCCAGATATTTTTTCTGAATATATTGGTAAAATATACTGTTTGGAAGACCAAATTAAGAACGCTAACTGGATTGATTCAGAATTATCTAAACCCGGTTCATTGATGGATTGTATCGGCCTTATAATTTCATTATCTGCAATACTTTCAGAAAGCAGCTCACAGCATTTATCTACAAGCAAAATATTTTGGTTAATCAAATTTCAGCAGAAAAATCTATTCTGAAAATTGGGAAGCAAACAGACAGCAACGTGAGCGAACAATTAATGAAAGAGCATCTTCACCGAAATGTATACTGCAAACAAGTTAAGCAGAAGTGGCAAGATTTCCGAGTAAACTATGTTCCCTCAGAAGAAGAACCAAATCACAGCCGTACAGAATATCGCATGGCTTTGATGAGGAAGTCTATTTTGGAAAAAGGGATAACACAGCTAGATGAATTAGCAGACAAATTTTGTGATTTTTATCAAATCAGCGATAAAGTTCAAAACGATAATGTTCATGAAAATGTAAAGATGATGGTTGATGGCATTGTAATGTGCCCGTGGTATTTAGCTGCTTTACCACTGTATTTCTTCTACATGTTTGTAAAGCGAAATAATTATTTAACGGAGCAACATATAGACGAATATCCTAAAAAGCATGATTTATTCCCTGTGCTATCTTTTACTGAAAAAGATGTTAAGCAATATTCGAATAATCGATATTTTAAGTTATTTAACCAAATATCTGCAATCCTGTTTGAGAGCGATCCAAGTACCTCTCAAAATAAAACCGAGCAAAATATCTGGAAACAAATATATGGATATCTGGATATCGACCAAGATGCACTCGCTCATCTATATGTGTATTATTCATTTCTACCTATGCCCTTCGCTGATTCAATCGATGAAGAATCTAATTCTAGCAATTCTTTACTTAATGGCAGTTATTCTCCAGAGGAACTGTGGGATCTTAAATATGAGAAATTGCAAAGAGATCGACGTAATGAACTAATGCAAAAAAGAGAGCAGACTGATCTCAATGAACTCCTTACAAAACATCTCCGAGTTTTGAACACGCGCGCCCATTTAGAAGTCACATCTGCAGAAAAAGGCGCGGCATTAAATCTACAAAATGTATCGGCAATTAACGAATTGTACAATATGTTGCAAAGCTATAAAAAGATTGAATTTCCCTTTGATCTTTTACCGTTATTACGTCAGCACTTTAATACTGATTATTGTGCTAAGAGCGCAGATGAACTGAGTATATCAGAAAAATATCAGCAAATTTATCACTTCTTATACGCTAAAAGATGTGATCTATCTGCTATTATATTGCGAAAGGAACTTCGCATTGGCCGAGAAACTCCACTTGCAGGAGAGGAAGATTTACATATCGTTCGAGATGATTTTATCCAATTCGCCCAGACAATCGAAAAGAAAAGAAAGTTACTCTATCCCGAATGGTTTCAAACATATAGACGGCAGCATTTTGTTTTAACACCCGATGTACAGATGAGCATGCTTGATATCCGAAAAATACTAATCACCTATCCATGGACAGCAACGGATTATATTGAATTCACGCAGAACTATCAAAATCAAACAACATTCACCGAGTGGCTTTATAAGAAACTACTATTACAAGCTACAAATATAAAATCGCATAAGACGATGTCCCCAATCAACATTCTGACAGCTATAAATAAATCCAAAACCTTAAAGGGTCAAATCGCTGCCGCTGCCTTCTACCAGATGATCAGCAACCTAATCTACTTCATGCGTGAGGAGATGCTGTCGCTGCTCTAAATCCTTGCAGTGCGCGAATATCTATCAAGGGGGGGGATATCTGTTCCTATACTCAATAGCAAATCCCCCTTCAGTGGAATGAATCATCAAGTCGATCTACGGCTATACTAATTGCACAAATCACATTTGATTATATAATTTGTGCATTACATAGCATAAACTTGAAATTTAAAATCATTTATGCTATGCTTTTATCAGGAGGGTTGCCGTATGATTGCTTCACACAAGCTCAGAAAACGAGATATCTACCTAAACAAGCTCATCGCCTTTCAGGACACCGAGCCGATCAAGGTCGTGACCGGCATTCGTCGCTGCGGCAAATCCAGTCTGCTCAAGCTGATGGCTGCCCATTTGCGTGAGAACGGTATCAATGATGAACAGATTATCGAAATAAACTTCGAATCCTACGAGTTCATCAAAATGACCTCAGATGACCTGTATCAGTATGTGAAAGAGCGTTCGCTGCCGGGCAAGCGGATGTATCTGTTTTTCGATGAATTGCAGCGTATGGCAGGCTGGGAAAACACGATCAATGCGTTTCGCATGGATTTGGATTGCGACATCTATATCACCGGCTCCAATGACTACCTGCTTTCGTCGGAATATTCCACCTATCTGTCCGGCCGCTGTGTGGAAATCAAAATGCTGCCGCTGTCGTTTGCAGAGTTTATCGATTTCCATGGTTTCACTATTCAAGAGGTCAAAAGCGCGCTCGGCGGTACGAAAAAGCAGGCAGTTGATGCCGACGGCACCCATTACGAGCTGCGTGAGATTTTCGACGCCTATATGCGGTACGGCGGCATGCCGGGTATTGCAGATGTCGGGTTGGAACAGGACAAGGCCCTTACCTTGCTGGACGGCATTTATTCGACCGTTATTGTGCGCAATATTCTAGAGCGCGAAAAGCGCAGAGGTCAGCGACAGATCACAGATGCCATTCTGCTCAAGAAAATCATTCTGTTTTTAGCAGATAATATCGGCAGGTCGGTTTCCGTATCCTCCATTGGCAATACGCTGGTCAACGAAGGCCTGCTCGACGAGGGCCGCCGCAAGACAAAGCCCAGTACGCATACGGTTCAGGCCTATGTGAATGCTCTGCTTGAAGCATACTTTTTCTACGATATCAAGCGTTTTGATATCAAGGGAAAGGAATTTCTGCGCACACTGGGCAAATATTACATCGTAGATATTGGTCTGCGCAATTATCTGCTCGGTTTCCGCAACCGTGACAGCGGCCACGCGATTGAGAACGTCGTTTATTTCGAGCTGCTGTGCCGCGGCTATGATGTCGCTATCGGCAAGATCGGCACTGCCGAGGTCGATTTCATTGCAACCAAGGCCGATGAAAAGCTGTATGTGCAGGTAACGGAATCCATGGAGAGCGAAACCGTGCGTGCGCGCGAGCTTGCTCCGCTGCAGAAAATTTCCGACAACTACGAAAAAATCGTACTTTCACTCAATCCTGGTCTGGATTCGTCCTACGAAGGAATTAAGTCGCTGAATCTGATCGATTGGCTGCTAGAAAGTAAATAACAAAAGATAACCGCCAGGTTCCTCATGTCGGAGAAACCTGGCGGTTACTTTTGAATATCAAATTTATCCGATGTGGCGCTGTGCTGGTGTGGCGCTGGGAACAGCCTTTACCGCCTTGCTCATCTCCTGCATCAGAGAAGCATGGCTGAGGTCAGATGGATCATCTGCATAGCGGATCCAGTAGTGGTCATGAGCGACAATGCCGTGTGTCTTGCGGCAGATCAGCTTGGGCTGGTAGAGCGTCAGTCCGGCGATGGCGAGCAGCTCTTTGGCATTCTGCCGTGTTGACGGGAAACACCGATCAGCGAAGAATTTATCCAGCCGCGCGGCTGTCGGCACGGCCTTGCCATCCATGCCGAACAGCAAAACCGGCAGATGGGAATGATCGAGCACGGTAAACTGCGGCTGCTTCATTGCATCATAGCAGACCTGCACAACGGGAGTTTCTTTCCAATAGATTGTGAAATCAACAGGTTTCATGCAAAATACTCCTTTAACTGCTGCAATCTTATCTGCAGAATCGTACGGCAATAGTCGAGCATCTGTGCAGACAGCGGCAGACCATCGAATACGGTATCCGGAATGCTGTCCGGCAGGACAATCCCGCTCGGGAGCTGATTTACCAAGTGCAGCTGTTTGGAAAAGCTCGTAGAGAATGGTTTGGCTTTGCAGGAATACAGGTACTGCTCTACCGGACGATGCTCCGCCTGCATGAAACCAAGTGCATAACCGCTGTCAAACAACGGTGGAAAACGGTATGAACCATCTGTTTCGTCCTTGAGAACGCCAAAATTATTCAGATGACGATCCTCATTGCAGATCAGGAAATCAAACAGCAGCATGGTGTTCAGATAGTCTCGTGCATCCAGCCCGGTCAGCGTACGAAACAGGTCAATGACAAGCGCATAGTTTTCTTTTGCGGAAACAGCCCATTGAATGGGCGCATCCGAACTTTCCACCATGGTCTCAAACGAAATAAAACTCTCGTTCTTGTAACAGAAGTTGTGTGAGATCGCACCAAGTAGAAGTTTTTCATCGTCTATCCGAATATGGCATAGCTGATATTGCACGACAAGAATATGCAGCAGTTCACCAACACGCGAAGCAATGACTTCTGCAATGGCATCCTGATATTCACGCCCATGATCGACGCGATTCGCTTTCAGATAGCAATCCGTTTCCGGCTGATACCATTTCATTGCGTCGCCCTTGCTGGTGCTGGATAACATCAGCGGAATACCGGGTGTGATTTCGAGGATTTCGTTCAAACCGTCCACCTGCCTTTTCCTATATTATATCGTTTTAGACTGTTTAGGCGCAAGAGATTTCTTTGTCGAGCAGCGGCACAAACAATATACTTCGAGAAAACGCTCATGAATATCCAGAAAGTCAGCTCTCTTTTTGAGAGAAACAAATGATTGCCGACCGTCAAGGTCAGCCTGGAGTAGAGCGTGCTGAAAGCTGGGATTATGAAGTTTTGAGAAGAAAATCTGTAATTCAATCTATAACTAAAAATCGGAGCGAAGGCGATATCTGCACTGTGTAAACACGAAATACATAATCTGCGTTATGCCTTTACGCGCCACAGCACTTCGTACAGCTTGATAATACGTCCGAGCATCAGCGCAGACAGCACGGTTCCTACACCGATGCCGTAAAACGGGCTGTGGTTGATGATACACAGCAGGGCGCTGATTGCAACCATAGAAAGGTCAAACGAGTTCTTGACCGCGGAAAACCGCAGATGAAATACCTCGGAAATGGTGTTCACAATACCGTCTGTCGGCGTGAGCACCATTTTGCTCTTCACGCACAGAAATACGCCGGCCGCGGTGACAAACATGGTCAGCGTAAAGCAAAGCAGCCGCGTGGGCAGCGCGAACGGCAGCACAGGAATGAGCCAATCGTACACATCGGTCAGCACGCCGAATGCGAACGAAAGCGGGATTTCGAGCAGATAAGTAAGTGTAATTCTGCGCGACAGAATGCACTGCATCACTACAAAAATCAGATAACAGATGATGGACGCGGTGCCGAGTGAAATGCGATAAATCTCCGAAATGGCATACATAACCGAGCTGAATGCCGCCACACCGACGTTGTAGCGCACGTTCAGCACAACGGCCGCCGCGATCAGATTAAGACCGACAATGTACCAAACGGCACGCTTACCGGTGCTTGCAGTTGTTTCCATGTGCATTCTCCTTTAGCTGTTTTTCAGATTGTCCAACGTCTGAGTAATGAGTTTGAGCAGTGTATCCCGCTCCTCCGCGCTGATATGGTCAAGCAGCACATCGCCGAAGTCGGTGCAGTTGCGCTGCATGGTCTCGTGCAGCTCCTCCCCCTGCGCGGTAAGCGTAACCACTTTGTACCGCGCGTCATGCGAAGACACACGTGTGATGAGCAGCCCCTTGTGCACCATGCGTTCCACAATGGCACGTGCTGCCTGATGCGTCACACTGAGGTGCGTTTTCAAGTCTGCGGCGGCGCTTTCCGGATGGGCGTGGAAGAACAGAAGCGCGTCTGCCTGCTCGGCAGTCAGACCAAGTTTTTTCAGATCGCGATTGCGCCGCTGTGTAATGGTATTCGATAGTTTCTGTATCTTTCGAGATAGAATATAGGTTGACTGCATGAATATCACCAGATTTTTATATAATATACAATACGTTGTATATTATCAGAAGAGTGCCGTTCTGTCAAGACGAATTCTTCCCCCGCCGAACAATTCCGGTTGTCAAATCTGCTGAAGCTGTGTTATGCTGTTGCTATCAGCAAGGCACTGCGGCAGGAGGCGTTGAACAATGGATCAGGGGCATATCATATTCCGTGTACTGCATCACGAGAATATTTCGATCACAATGGATGCAGGCGTATCGCTGTTTTTCGGTCTGCATGGACAGTACACGATTTCCACTGCGCAGGAAAACTACACCATCGGTGCTTCTGAGGTATACGCCGTATCTCCGTTCACGCTGTACCGCACTGTTAGCGGAGAGGATGCAGGCGTGCTGCAGATCACGCTTTCGCCTGAAATTCTGCAAAAGGCTGACTGGCCGCAGCGGCAGATGATCGACTGCTATCTGTCCCGCAGTACACTGACGGATTCGGTCGCGCAGGACATTCGCAGACGGTGTGCGACACTGTTCCGGCTGTATTTTCAGCAGACTGATCAGGTGGAACTGCAGCGGCAGGCGGTATCGCTAGCCTCTCTGCTGTGGAGCCGCTTTTCCACAACCGACTCGGTTCAGCCGGAAGATAGCATCAACACGCTGAAACTGCTGGAATCCGCACTGAAAATGATCCATACGCAGTGGAACCAGTCGATTTCCCTGTCCGAGACAGCGGCACAGCTGTATGTATCGGACAGCTATATCTCGCGTGTGTTCAAAAAGTATGTGGGAACCACATTTACCAAGTATCTGGTCGATCTGCGGCTGTCTCATGCGGTCAATGATCTGAAAGGCACGGACTCAGTAACCGAGATTGCCTATCGAAACGGTTTTAAGAGCGATAACTCGTTCATCGACTTTTTCAAGAAAGCCTACGGGTGCACACCGGGCAAATACCGTCAGCAGCTGAAACAGTCTGCCGATACACCGGAGCCGCCTAAAGAGGATGTTTCGGACTGGCTGCAGGAACTGCTGCAGTATGCAGACGGCGCAAGCCTGTATTCAAAGAGTGCACCGACTGTCATTCGCAAGACGGTTCGTCTGCCTGAGACGCAGGATGGCGAACCGATTTGCCAGAGTTGGCGACAGATGGTGAACATCGGCTACGCGCATGACGGTCTGATCGGCTCGGTGCAGGAGCAGCTGCGTCGTGCGCAGAAGGAGATTGGCTTTACCTATCTTCGGTTTCACGGCATTTTCGATGATGATATGCATATTTATCAGGAAAACGAGGATGGTTCACCGTGGTTTAATTTTGCCTACGCCGACCTGCTGTTCGACTTCATTCAAGAGATTGGGCTGATTCCGTATGTGGAGCTCGGTTATATGCCGTCTAAATTGGCAAAAACGCAGTATACCGTGTTCGACAATCCGGCAATCTGTATCAGCATGTACAATGATTCGGAAAAGTGGCAGGCGTTGGTGCAGGCATGCCTGTCGCACTGGATTGACAAATACGGTCTGGCGAACGTGCGCAAATGGCGATTCACCGTGTTTTCGATGAATTACAGCAGATTGCAGTATACCGCGCCGGTCATGTCACACGAGGACTACTGCAAGATGTTTGAAGCGACCTATCAGACGATTAAAATGATCGATCCCGAACTAAAGCTGGGAGGTGCCGGATGCTTTCCGGGTATTGCACTTGCACCGGACGGTCTGCGTCGGTTTCTTCTCGATGTTAAGGAGCACGGCTGTCCGCCGGATTTCATCACGGTACAATGCTATCCGCACGAAGACTTTTCACAAGATAGTGATTTCTTCTATTTTACCTCTAAACAGACCTCGATGCCGTCGGTGCTGAGTAAGGACAAGAATTTTACCCTGCACTTTCTGCAGCGGCTGAACCGAATCCGACAGGAAATTGGCTTTGCAGACTGTCCGGTTGTAGTTGAGGAGTGGAATTCTACCCTGTGGCAGCGTGATCTGTCAGGCGATACCTGTTACAAAGCGGCATGGCTCATCAAAAATGTTCTGCAGAATTATGATCAGGCGGAATATCTCGGCTACTGGCTGCTGACCGACTTTCTTGACGAATGGCTGGTACCGGGCGGCGTATTTCATGGCGGATACGGTCTGTTTACTATCAACGGAATACCCAAGGCCGGCTATCAGGCCTTGCGGATGCTGGGTCGAATCGGTGAGCGCAAAATCGCTTCCGGTGAGGGATGGTTTGTCTCCCGAACCGAAAACACGATTCAAATCTATCTGTACCATTACTGCCATTATGATGCGCTGTACCGCTACCGCTATCAGAAGCTGACCGACCCACACGATGCCTACAAGGTGTTCGAGGTTGACGGACGGCTCAAAATCGAGCTGGAACTCTGCGGATTGGACCCGGGTGTATATCGGCAGGAAAGCTGGACGCTCAACCGGTCGGCAGGCTCAGCATTTGACAAATGGCTGGAAATGGAAGCGCCCAGAGTCATGACGCCGGAGGATTTAAACTACTTAAACGATATGGCACAGCCGCTCTGTAAAATTCGAGATGCGGATACCGCAGGTGCGCTACACCTACAGACGGAACTAGAGCCGCATGAGGTACGTCTGATTGTGCTGAAAAAGCGGGATGGATAAGATACCCGCGCAAGGAAATCCGTCATTTTTGCAGTCTGATATCGAAAAACTGAACTCCATCATACAGAAATACTCTGTCACGCAGAGAAACCGCCGGAATATCGGGAGCGATATTCCGGCTTTTCTGTATTCCTTCTCCGCATTTGCGAGTAAACTGTAAGCATGAAAACGAGCAGACCTGCAGGAAAACGCTCACATAAGAAAGAAAAAGAAAAGGGGAGAAAAACATGGCAGCAACAAGACAGACTGTGCAGAGCAATGCAAGCACAAATGTAAAAACCAGCATCTTTGAAAAGATCTCCTACGGTATGGGCGATGTTGCATGCAACGTAGTATTCGCACTCACCAGCGGTCTGATCACGTACTTCTACACCAACGTCATGAGCGTATCGGCGGCTATGGTCGGTATGATAATGCTCATTTCGCGTATTTTTGACGGTATTTCCGATGTGGCGATCGGCCTCATCATGGACAAGGTGCATTCCAAGCACGGACGAGGCCGAGCGTGGGTTCTCTGGATGGCACTTCCGTACGGCATTTCCGCCGTAGCGCTGTTCTGTCTGCCCGCAAATGCAACAGCGGCTGTGCAGGCCATCTACATTTTCATCACCTATAACCTGTGTACAACGGTTGTCTACACTGCACTGAATCTGCCCTACGGCGCAATGGCTCCGCTGATGACCAGTAACGAGCAGGATCTTGCCCGCATCAACCTGTTCCGCATGGCGATGTCGCCGATTGGCAACATGATCGTTTCTGCGGCCTCCCTGCCCATCATCAACCGCATGGGCGGCGATCAGGCGGCGTGGATCAAGGTAACGCTCATCTACTCGGTAGTCGCTATCGGCCTGCTTCTCTGGTGCTTCTTCGGCACCAAGGAACGCGTCAACACCCAGGCAGCACAGGAAGCAGAAAAGCTGCCGGCAAGCGTTCGTTTTGGCGCACTCATTCACAACAAGTACTTCCTTATGATCCTGTTCGCATCCCTGTTCCTTGCGGTTTACCAGACCGTCAACGGCACGGTTGCAACCTACTACGCGCAGTACATTCTCGGCAACAACGAATATTACAGCGTGCTCAATCTGGCGGAAAACATCCCGCAGGTAGTCGTTATCATGATTCTCGCGCCGTTCATCAAGAAGTTCGGCAAGCGCAATCTGGTTCTCGCCGGTGCAATTCTGACCATGGTCGCTCAGCTGACGCTGCTGGCGGTCCCGGCAAATCCGGCGTTTGTTGCCGCTGTTGCTGCAATCCGCGGCATCGGCAAGGCCCCGCTGTTCGGCTGTGTATTTACCATGATGGCTGACGTTGTCAACTACGGCCACTGGAAGACCGGCGTTCGCGTACAGGCTCTCATTTTCAGCGCTGCAACGGTCGGCCAGAAATTCGGCGGCGGCATCACCGGTGCAATTATCGGTCAGCTGATGGACAAGTCCGGCTTTACCGGTCTGGCGCAGGAAATTCCGTCCGCAGTAGCAATGGTCGAGAATCTGTACATTTGGGGCACGGTATTCGCCTGGGCGATTATTATCGCGCTGATGCTGGCGTACAAGCTGGAGAAAAACTATGACGGCATGATTCGTGACATGGAGAACAAGGGTATGCTCAAGCAGGCAGACTGACAAGGAGAATCGCAATGTATCAGAACTATCAATATGAAGTAGACCCGAAGGACCCGCTCAAGCCGCTCTATCAGGGTACATTTGAAGAAAAAGTAACGGTCGGTGGAAAAGAACGTCGCTATCTGGTGTATATTCCGAAGGGTGTGCGTCCTTCGACGGCAGGCGTGTTTATCCTGCCAGAAAATAGCAAGACCGCCGATGATCTCTGGCGCGACAGCTGGTGGCGCATGATTGCGGACACCGAGGAGACCAAGGAAAAGCTGATCGTATTCTTCCTCGAACCGGAGAACGACACCTGGAACACCGATGAACCTTACGGCAAGCCGGACGGCGATGTAGCCTATATCGAGCAGGTGTATCTCGCCGGTGCGCAGCGCTTCAAGTTCTGCGTACACGAAGCCAAGTTCTACCTGACCGGCTGCCGCGAAGGCGGTGTGCTGGCAAATATGGCCGCGATGTATAATCCGGCGGTATGGGCCAGCGTGGCAACGGTCGGCGGCTCGCAGGTGAACGAGAATTACCGTCAGGCCGCGGCAGAGGACTTCTGCACCAATCTGGATGGCTTTATCGACGAAACACATCGTCTGAACCTCAAAAAAAGCGATATCCCGATGCCTGCATGGGTGATTAACGATCCAGAAAGCCCGGTCGGCACAGACAACGGCACCGCGGACTACTGGAAGCGTTCCTGCGGCATCACCGAAGATGGCAAACAGACTTCGCCGGATACGGTAACATATATTCGTTCGGCTGAGCCTCCCTATGCGCCCAATCAGGAGAAGGAAGCATTCCGCGTCTGCATGAGCACGATTCCCGGCGGTTCAGCCGATTACGCCAATCTGTTGCTGCGCCGTATTTGGAAGGATTTCCTCTATCGGCAGCGCCGCTGGATGAGCGGCCCAGGCGGCGACCTGCGCGTGACAAAGGATCCGGTAGCCGATCTCGGCATGGAATACCACTGCGAGGAAATCGGCGGCTGGATGCGCGAATGGTACGTTTATGTGCCGGAACAGGTCAAGCAGAATCCTGGAAAGCCGGTTCCGCTGGTGTTTGCGATGCACGGCTATACCTGCTCGGCAGAAATCTACTGCGGCAACTCGGAGTGGTACAAGGTAGCTGACAAGCACGGCTTCATCCTTGTACATCCGACCGCAACACCCAGCACCATTGAAGCAACAACTGTGGCCAGCAGTCCGGATAATGTTGCACTGCCAGCGTGGAATTTCATGCACACCGCTCCGAATGGTCCGGATGAACTGCTATTCTTCCGCACACTGCTCGAAAAAGTATGCACAGACCATGCTATCGACCGTACCCGCGTATACGCGACCGGTCATTCGCATGGCTCGGTAATGACGCAGGTGCTTGCCATGACTATGCCGGAGGTGTTCGCAGCAGCGGCACCGTGCTCTGGTGTGCTGTTCCAGGGATTTGGCATGGATATCCGCGTATTGCCGGAAATCCATAACCGCAAGGATTGTCCGATCCCAATCTGGATGTTCGGCGGCGAGCAGGAGCCGTGGCTGCTGCCCAATATCCCGACCGATACCAACTCGACCGGCGACAGCATCCGCATCTGGCGCGGCAACAACCATCTGACACCCGAACTTCCCGCAAACTGGGAGGACGGCTGGCAGGTAAACGGTCGCTGGCACGATCTGCATTATGCTCGCGAGGACGGTGCACCGATGGTCAACTATACCTGGGTAGATTACATGCCGCATGCGACCATGACCGAGATGAGCTTCCGTATCTGGGAGGAGTTCTTCAGCAAATTCTCCCGTGTGGACGGCGAGATCAAATATAACCCAGGAGTATAGATGAGCAAAACTTGTTTTGCGCCGCTGTCATATAGGTAAAATACAGCTTGCCTTCGCCGCGTTTCTTATCAAAAAATATTCTGATTCTCCGACCGCAAGCGGTTCGCTGGACAGCTTCTCCGACTCTGCAAGCGTAAGCAGCTATGCTGTAAACGCAATGCAGTGGACGGTTGCCAACGGCATCGTGAATGGCTCTAACGGTAAGCTGAACCTGAAGAATAACGCAACCCGTGCAGAGGCAGCCGCAATCCTTATGCGCTACTGCGAAATGGGCAAGTAAAAAAGTAAATTCTACAGCACAATACAGCCGGGCCTCTCAATCACGGGAGACCCGGCTGTATTTTTTCCTGAGATTCAAGATAAAAGCTATCGCATTATAGTGCTATTCGAGTATAATATTCAATCTTGCGTTCGAGTGTTTTCGCAACAGAAAAGTGTCGTAAAATGCTGTTTGGTAAATGAGATCTGCTCATTTATCAGATTAAAGACGCACGGGACTTTGTCGAATATGTGATTGACGGATGACAGAATTATCAATGGCTGATTCAGTAAAATCCCAATACATCATTGACGAGCGCAGGCTGAAATTTCTACGTTCGTTCTATAACTTTCTCATTATCTGGATTTCATGCGTTTAGGTAAAGAAGAAGCCTTGGAGCACCGACGGTAGAAAGTATTTGGCTTTAGTCCGGTTTGCCGTATGGCCTCGGTCGCGGTGATTTCGCCGGTACGCCAGCGTGCGACTACCCGCTCGAAGTTATCGGGCAGTGAGAGTGGCTTGCGGCCAGTGTATTTGCCCTGCCCTTTAGCGATGGCAATGCCCTCGCGCTGACGCTGCAAGATATACTCGCGTTCAAGCTCTGCAACCGCGGCGAACACGGTGAGCATAAACTTGCCGGTAGGCGTGGTCGTGTCGATAGCCTCCTTACGGCTGACAAATTCCACCTGTTTTTCGGTCAGCTGTTCCACGAGATCAAGCAAGTCGCGCGTGTTTCTCGCGAAGCGACTGATTGACTCAACGATCACCGTATCGCCGCGCCGGATGTATTCCATCATGCGGTTCAGCTCTGGACGATCAGCGTTTTTGCCGCTGGCCTTGTCAATAAACAGTTCGTCAACACCGAGGTCGCGCAGCAGGACTTCCTGCCGAGCGGTGTTCTGCTCCTCGGTGCTGACGCGAATATATCCAATCTTCATGGTGTATCGCTCCTTTAAGTATGGTATAATGAAAATAATAAGGACGGTGACGCTGATGGATAAGACAATCGAACAGGTAAAACGGTTGGCGCACCGTTATGGAGTGCCGAAACTGATATTATTCGGTTCGCGTGC
>NZ_QUDG01000017.1:0-33609 GCF_003474415.1 Butyricicoccus sp. AM05-1
AATTTACAAGGTACAATCTGCTGTTTTTAAAGAGTTTTCACAACTTTCGTCGCTCTTAACTGCTCATCAACAGCTTATTTAGTATACCTCTCCCGATACGCTTTGTCAACACATTTTTTCATTTTTCCCAAATTTTTTTGCGTATAGCTTGCTCTCCCCTTGTCCATACTGAATCCCGAGGTGAATTTCCATGAAGTATTTCTGCAATCTTACAGCACTGTTGTCCATTGATCAAACGGCTTACAACTGTTTTTACGCACTTTCTCCGGAAATCCGACAGCGCATTCTTCCGCACAGCGCACAGCTGCACACGCGTGAGGAACTTCTGCTCTGCGCCTTCCGTCTGCTGCTGCCGCAGGTACAGCAATAGTAAAAATCCCGAAGCCTATCGCCTCGGGATTTCTTTTTATTTCGCCGCCAGCAAGCACGCATACCGCAGTTTAAGGCGCATTTTCCAGCTTTTCTTCAAATTTCTTCCCCAAAGCCGCTGCACAAACAGATCGAGCGCGCGCTCCTCGAACGGCTCAAGCGCGATGCCGCCGTATATGGTTTTCTCAAGCAGACCGTTCACACGCTCGTACTCTCCGGGCTTAACCGACGGCAGCGTGTCCGCAAGCGCCTTATCGGTCGCTGCGGTCTCCCAGCCGAGCGCCGCGTCAATTCCCCAGAGGGAAATCAGCTTGAACATCAGCTTCTGCGACTGCCGCACGCGCTCCTCGATCGACATTCTGCGCCGTTTACGTTCCGCATGCCACAGCAGAAACGCGCGCGTCAGCTCCATCGCGCACAGCAGCAGCGTGAACAGCACAATAACTATGCCGGCAATACCAAATCCAACCGCAGCCACGTTTTTCACCACAGTCAGCGGCTTGGACTGCTCGGAACCACCGGTGCCGAACGGCTCGACCACCTGAGCCGCACCTGACCGATCTTCGTCGATAGCCGCAGTTTTGCGCACCGTATCCGGCAGGCTGACCATCTGCTGCAGCGCAACCGCGTCAAAATAGTAACCCGGCGTCGCATCAACCGGCAGCCAGCCGATACCGTCAAAATAGACCTCAGCCCATGCATGTGCGTCCTGACCGGTCAACGCAGCTGTTCCGTCCGCGCTGCTCTGCGTTTTGGCAATCGGCAGATAGTAACCTTCCGCGTAACGTGCGGGAATGCCGTGTGCCCGCAGCGCCTGCACGGTCGCTGAGGCATAAAGCACTGCATTGCCCTTCCGCAAGTCTGTCAGAAAATATGCAATCGGGTCCGCATTATCCGGTGCGGCTCCGGCAGTCTCGCTGTAGCGCACCTGCGCTTTCAGCACCTCGCGGATGCGGCTGAGCGCACTGTAAACGCCGTCATTTTCATCATCATAATCCTGCCAGAACAGACGGTTCAGCACAGGCAGCAAATCCTCGTCCGCTGCGGTATATGCATCATACACAAAGCTGCGATAGACGGATTCCGCCTGCGCATAGGCTGTCTGCTCCTCAGTCTGCGGGTTGCTGACCCAGCTCTCCGCGACCATGAGCTCCGACGGCCGCGTACCCGAAACCTCGGTCACCGTATAATTGCGGATGCCGAACAGACCGCGTCCCTTGAGCAGCGCGTCCCTGCGTTCGTGCACGTCACCGTCCGTTACCTTTTCCATCGAAGCCGGTGCGTACACCGCGTCGCGCGAAGCGTTCTTCACCGACACCTCGACCGTGTTGGTCTCCGGTGCATCGCCGGTCAGCCGATAGTATGCCGCCGACTGTGTAAACGGGTCAAAGCCCTGTGTCTGCAGCCAGTCCAGCATGCCGATGTTTTCTCCGCCGTAGACGGCATCCGGCAGCGGTTTCCATGTGCCGTTTTCATATTTTCCGCCGATAAATCCGCGCAGATAGACCGACTTTTCCTGTTCCGTGTGTACATTCAGCATGGTTTCGCTGCTTCCGTGCAGCAGGTTCGCCTGAGAAAGCTCGCCCTGCGGCAGCGTATCCCTGCCGTAGCGCAGATCGTGCACTGTCTGCTTGATATTCTGCCGCAGACGATCGACCGACGGCATTTCCGTGCCGGACAGTCCCACCGCACAGGCACACAGCACCGCCGATATGCCAAGGCACCATACAACCGCTCTGCGGGTGATCGCGCGGCTGCCGCTCGTCATGTGCAGACCCAGCTGCCCCGCTGTCAGCAGCACAAGCGCCAACGGATAGAATCCCTCGCCGAACAGCGAAAGCAGCAGCCAGAATACGCTGATAAACGCCGCGAGCCGGCTGCTCTGCCGGCTGACCGCATACCATGACAGCAGCCCGATGAGCACCGCCGCCAACAGCGCAAACGCCCATACATCCCGCTCGGAGGCTGTACCGGAAAACAGCGCGAGACCGCCTTCATGCACCGTATTCCACCGGTCGAGCATGGTGTTGAGCCATGCACGGCCGCCTGCAATGTATCCGCGGAAACCGGTCACGATCAGCACGGCCGGAACGGGTGCGAGCATCAGCAGCTGCGCCGCCGGAATGCGTTTCGCCGCAAAATCCGCCGCAGCGCCGCACAGTGCGCTGAGCGCGGCAGCCGCAAACACGGCAGCAAGGGACGGTGCGCGACCGTTCCACAGCCGCTGCATGGTCAGCAGCGAACCACTCAACAGCAATGCCGCCAGCAGCGCCATCCATCCGGCGGCCAGATATGGATTTGTCCGTTCGCCGGGTCGATACCGCCGAATCTCAGCCTGCTTCATCGTTTACTCCTATGACTCAGCATACCACGCGGTACACTTCATTGATATCCTGTTCGGTCGGCAGCTCCATGATGCTGCACGAGCCGCTGCCCTCCACACGGGCGGTCTTGATGCCCGAAACCGCACTCAGCACCAGTACACCGACGCGGCTGTCCAGTCCGCTGAGATCCTGCTCATAGCGTCCTGCGGAAAAGATGAGCAGGCGCGTGAAATACCGGTCCAGATGCTCCATGACAAAGTACCGCAGGCCCGAACCGCCGGTCTCCTGCACCGGAAAGCTGAGCCAACGCGGCAGAAGCTCGTGAAAATCCCGCTCCGTGCATATCTCAAACCGCTCTATGCCTTGTTTCGTCGGTACGACGGTGCAGAACGGCACGCCGCGGCGAATCAGCCGCTCGGCAACGGACGATGCAATGGCGACAGCCGCATTCAGCTCCTGCTGTGCCTCCGGTCCGGCCAGATGGCTGCGGCCGAAATCCGGCAGCAGCGCGATATTGTAATGAGAAGGGGCGCTCGCCTGACGAACGATCAGCTCATCCGTCTTGCCGGACAGCTTCCAGTGGATGGTTCGTATATCATCACCCGGGACATAGTCGCGGATGTCGAACATTTCGCTTGCATCGCTGCCCTTACGGTTCTGCATAACGCCGTCATTGCGCGTTGCGCCGATCGTTGCACTCGACAGCTCGGTTAAAACGCGCACATGATGCGGGTAGACCACCGTGCAGATTTCAGGGAACGGCTTTGCCTTGCTGCTGAACAGCCCAAACATATCCCGCACCTGCACCGAAATGCAGCGGAACGTGACCTTGCCGCACCAGACGAGCGGCACACCGATGGTATACTCCTGCTGATCGTCCGCCAGGTCGAACACCAGATATTTATGCACGCTCACGCCGAACATATCGTTGCGGGATTCCACCTCGACCAGAATGCTCTGTGCCGCCAACAGCCGCCGTTTCGGCGCAAACGTGAACGTCATCGGTACGGTTTCGCCTTCCCGCCCGCCGGATTTAACGCGCACAGAGGTGCGCAGCAGCCGCGCATCCCTGCGGGTGAGCAGCGCCATCAGCGCCGCCAATACCACCAGAACGATGAGCGCCGCCAGCAGAAACGGCTTGCTGAACAGGATCAGCAGCACGAGCAGCGCCGCATACAGCAGCGCGAACGCCAGCCGGTTTTTCCACATAGCGCCTCACTCCTCTGTGTGCGCGGGCTTGATCTCCGCCATGATCTCCTCCAGCACCTGCTTTGCGGCAACGCCCTCCACGCGCGCCTGCGGGCGCAGCGCCAGACGGTGTGCACATACATCAACGAACACGTTCTGCACATCCTCGGGCACAACGTAGTTGCGCTCACGCAAAATCGCGCCTGCGCGCGCCATCCTGACCAGTGCGGACACGCCGCGCGGAGAGATGCCCAGCTCCACCAGCGGATGGCTGCGAGTCTGCTCACACAGACGGATGGCATACGCCAGCACGCCGTCGGTCATGCGTACCGAGGTCAGGTAGTTCTGCACCTCAAGCAGATTCTGCGCGTTAGTCACCGCGCGGATCTCCTCCAACGGATTGCTGTACCGCTGTGCGTTGATGATCTTCATCTGGTTTTCGAGGGTCGGATAGCCTATGGACAGACTGACCATGAAACGGTCGATCTGGCTCTGCGGCAGCGGCTGCGTACCGGCAGAACCCAGCGGGTTCTGGGTCGCAATGCAGATAAACGGCGCGGGCAGCGCGTGCGTTTCGCCGTCCACCGTGATGGTGTGCTCCTCCATGACCTCAAGCAGCGCGGACTGCGTTTTCGGTGAGGTACGGTTGATCTCGTCGGCCAGCAGCAGCTGACAGCTCGCCGCGCCCTCGCGGTACTCGAACCTGCCGGTCTCGCGGCTGTACATCGTAAAGCCGGTGATGTCGGACGGCAGCGTATCCGGCGTAAACTGAACGCGCTTGTTGCTCAGTCCCAGCGCGCGGGAAAACGCCACAGCGAGCGTGGTCTTGCCCACACCGGGACAGTCCTCCAGCAGCACATGGCCTCCGGCATAAATGGTCATCAGGATCTTCTCGACAATATCTTTTCTGCCGATGAACGCCTTATTGACCTCGGCAATGATCTGCTTGGATTGTTCAACAATCATTCTGTTTCTCCTTCATCTTCTGCGGAAGTGCTGTTATCTTCTGTGGAAGTGCTGTCCGACGGTTCGGACGGAATGACGATCTCGTGCTTGCCGTCCGGCATCGGCAGAACCGTCGCATCATCCGCCGAGGTGTCGGCAGAGCCGGTGTCCTTGCCGGTGCTGTCACCGGCCGGCTCGTTTGCCGCATCACCGTCGATGGTCGGCGGTTCGCTGGTATTGCCGTTTGAGGTGTCAGTGTCCGTGCCGGGATTCGGCTCCGGAACCGGCGTCAGGTCATCCTTCTCCTCCGGATTCCTGTTCTGATCATCCGGCTCAACCATTTCCGGCTCCTGCTTTTTCGGTGCAAGCTCAAAGCTGAGCTTGTCCACTTCCGGATAGTGAGTATCTACAGTGGTGCCCTCTTCAAATTCCGATGCGCCCGGAATCCACTCACGATGCCACAGCATTCTGCGGATACGATTCTCGACCGGCAGCAGGATTTCCTCCATTTTGGCATAGATTTCCTCCTCGGCTGCATCCGGCATGCCTGCAGCGACAGCTGCATACATTTCCGCATAGTTTTGATATCCCGCCATCGGATAGATCCATTTTTCAATGAAACGGAGATAAGCCTCCTCATCTCCCCAGGCAAGAATGTAGATTTTTATCCTGCTTTCATCAATACCGAAGGAATATCCCTCACCCGGTGTAAAATTCAGCAGCTCCGGCGGATTGCCATCCATGAAGGTCATGGTCAGCGTATCGCTCTCCACCCCTCGGAACGCATCCTGCTCAATGCCGGCCAGACCGCTTTCCAGGACGAGATATTCCAGGTTTTTGGTATTGGAGAAGGCTCCCTCACCGATATAATCCAGGCACCAGCCATCCAGCAGTTCCAGTGTTTCATTATTCAGATCAATCGTGGTCTTGTCGGACGGCGCACCGATCAGCGTAATATAATCTCCCCGTACACGATACGGATAGAACTCCGAGGGTTCCTCTACCTTCGTTTCTGCGCCAAGCATGGTGCGGATATCGTTCTCCACATCCACGAGTTTCTGTTTAACTGCCGCATCGGTTTCTGCATACAGATCCTCCCATGTTCCATTGAACATCAGGTCCATCATGGTGTTGTCCCACAGATTCATGTAGCCGGTCGCATTCGGTGTGTCCATGCTGCCGAGCAGCGAATAGCGCCATTTCTTTACATAAGACGGTGCAATATCGTCTCCGGTCTCCCAGGCGGATCTGATGTGAACCCGCTGCAGCGTATCCTGCCACGTCCATTCATAGTTAAAGGTAAACGCGGAGGATGCACTGAATGTCAAAAGCTGCGGCACATTGCCGAAATCGGCAATCGTGATATCCTCCAGCGCACTGCATGCACTGAACAGACCGGTGTATATGCTGCTGTTATTTTCAAAGCCCCGTGTAATGGAAACACCGGTCAGGCTCTTGCAATCCACGAACGAGTTCATATCCAGGCGCTGTATATAGCCGTTCAACTCCAGCTTCGTGATATTTGTGCTCTGGAATGCCGCCTCACCGACCTCGCTGACGGCTGTAACGACCTCACCCTCCAGACCGGAATCGGCAAACACATAAGCATCAATATACTGCAGGTCCGGCAGTTTATCCCAGTTGATGGTAAACGAGCCCTCGGCGCCGTAAAACGCCTTATCGAACAGCTCTACCGTCCCCTCCGGCAAGGCAAGCTCCCCTTCGGTGTGCCTGCCGGCACGCAGACCGAGCCAGTCCTTGCCATCGCTCGCGCCGTACAGCATTTTCGTGCTGCCGATATCTACAACATCGTAGCGCTGCACACCGGATTCCTCAATGAAATACGTCCAGTCCTCACCGTAGCCGATTCCCCCGGTCGGGGAATACATCACCGTTGCCTGTGCTCCCGTGCTGACCGAATACTCGCCCATATTGATGGACCGCGCGTTGGACGCGATAAAGTTCAGCGAGGTACAGTTATCAAACGCCGCATTGCCGACAGACACCTCTCCGTTCGCATCAATCATGATGCCCTCCAGATTGGAGCAGCCGTAAAACGCCTGTGCACCGATATTTGTCAGCGTTCCCGGCAGAAGCGCCCACTGCAGATTCTGACTGCCTGCAAACGCACCGTCTGCCAGTGTGGTCACCGACAGCGTATTGCCGTCCGCATCCTGAATCGTGCCGTCAAACTCGGTCTTAGCCGGGTCACCGGCCATCAGCACAACCTCCGCGCTGCGCTCGTCTGTGTAGTAGGTCTCGCCCCGGCTGTTGGTCTGCAGGACGATTGCGCGGACATCCGTAATGCCTGCCGCGTCAAGCTGCGCCTGCACGTTCTCTGCCTGCGCCTTCCCGCCGCACAGGATGGTATCCACATTGCTGCTTCGGAAACTGTTCGGGTCGATTGCAATCCCGTCTTCGCCCTCGGGCAGAATGATAGTTTCAACCTTTTCCGCGTCCGCAAACGCGTTCGGACCGATGGTGCCGACGCCGCCCGGCAGCGTATAATATCTGGTCTGTGCCCGCACATGGGTGAGCGTTTTGTTCCCCTCGGCGTCCTTCTCCAGATAAGCACCATCGTGTGATTCCCAACTGCCGTCCGAGGATGCAACGTTCACACGCATGCCCTCCAGCGCAGTTTCGTTACTGCGCACGAAAGCATGAAATACGTCCGGCTCCACAATAATAACGCCGCTGTCCATACCGCCAAAGTCGATTTTCGGCAGGTCGCAGGCAGCTTTCGCCTGCAGGACCAGTCTGGTCACCTGTGTTGCGTTCGGCAGCGTCACCTTCTCTACATTTTTCGGAACGGTCAGCTCGGTCATGTCATACGGAATGCCAAGGTATGCACTGCCGTCCGCATTGGTAAGAATTCCGTCCGCGGTTGCGGCATACGCTGTGCTGCCCGCATCCACAATATAGCCCTTCCTGACCTTGATGCCCTTTACGGCTGTCTGTGTGCCTTCCGTCTGTTCGCTGTAGTTTTTCGTGTTGACATACCGCACCGTATCCGGGATTTTGATGTAATCAACCTCATGCAGGGTGTTTTCCGTGCCCATATCCACCGCCTGCACATACTTCGGTACCTCGAGCACACTGCCGGGATCGCCCTCATAGCTGGTAAGTGTCTGCATGTAGATGAATTTCTGGGTGATTGAGAACTTCGGTGCGCTGACCGGCAGATCCGGTTCGGTCTCGTCCCAAGAATCCGCTGCAGGACCGTCTGCGGCATCGCCCAGCGAACGGGTTACCGCGCCGGTATCCATGTCATACCAACGGATTTTGACCTGCACTATATAGTTATCCTCCAACGGGACCATATCCGCAGGCTCGATAACACGACGGCCCGCCGCCGGATGATACATCCACGGAATCAGCTTGCCGTCCTCCAGCCAGCCGGGGAACAACGCAGACAGACGTTCCTCGCCCAGCAGATCTCTCTGATAGCTGTACAGGTCGATTACCTTGCTCTCATCATCCGGATCAAAGCTGGTATCCTTATATGGATTGAGCAGGATATCACTGCTGAACTGACCGTTTTTATCGCTTTCCGTCAGCCTGCGGTTGAGGATGAAGATACGGTTTCGCTCCAGCGTGTAGGTAACATCCGAGTAGTCCTTCCACGCACTTTCTGCACTGAAGCGGTAAGACGCACTGATTTTGATCTCGGTCACATCGCTCGGAATCTCATCCAGAGTCTTATCATATTCTCCGGTTGCCTCATTAAAGAAGCTGAAGAAGGTATCGCCGATCCAGATACCGTTGATACGGACGAACACGCCGAAATGCAAATCGCTGTTATCTGCACCCTTCAGGTTGCTCCAGTAGTAAATGTTGCCGTTGTGGTCATTTACATAGGTTTCCAATGCATTGTAGATCTTGCGGGCAGTGATGTTTTTCTGACCGGCGTACAGCGCAGACGGGTCTGCCTCTCCCGAACTATTCTGCGGCTGCCGAATAACAACCTCCTTTACTGTGTTGTCATTCACATTCCCTTCATAATACGGCTTACTGATCGGATCGTGCTCACCGAAGATGCCTACGCTGGTCTTTCCGGAATCCGGCTCCCGCATGGTATCCGCAATGGAGCCGCCCTGGCCTGATGGCGGGGCAGCCGTGCCGCCGCCATTCGTATTGTCTGAACTGCCGCCGCCCGGCTTACTCGGCTTATTATTGCCCGGCGCGGACGGCTCTCCCGGGGTATTCGGCGTATCAGGCTTTGCCGGATTTGCCGCGCCGCTATTGCCGCCCGGATTTTCTCCTGTGCCGGCGCCGCCGTTTCCGGGCACAACAGCAGTCGTGCCGCCCGGTCTGCCGCCGATGATGACATCCGCGCTGCCGCGGTCATTCGTCACGTTATATACGATATCGCCGGAGCTGCTCGCCGCCACGCTCGTGTCTGCCGTACCGCCGGCAACCGAGAGCGGGTCGGAGAAATTCTCCTGCATGCGCTCGCGCTGGAACATGAAATCCGCACTGCTGTCGTTCTGCGGGCCGCTGGTATCGTCCGCGCCGCTGTCCTGCTCCCAAAGCTCGCTGTCGTCCTTTTCTGCCGTGCTGTCGCTGCCCTTCACGTCCTGATCGTCATCAAAATGCACCTGATTGGCATTGAAGCCGCGCTCCGTGTCCGAGGGGTGAAAATGATTGCCCGAGCGGTACGACAAAACGCCCAGAACCGTGCCCGTTGTCAGCGCTGCGGCGGCTGCCGCACCGAGTACGGTTTTGGTCAGTATTGCCCGCGACAGCAGAATCTTATCCAGCTTTCCCATCAGCTCCTCCTTTCTCTTCTCTGCAGAAATTTGCCGATATTACGCTGCAGTGCCTGAAAATCGACCGGTTTTGCGTAATGACCGTTCATGCCGCTCTCGATGGACAAGCGCTCGTCCTCGACAAACGCATCTGCCGACAGCGCAAAAATCAGGATGCTCTTCGCATCCGGACGCTCCATCGCACGAATGGTGCGGGCCGCCGTGCGGCCGTCCATCACCGGCATCTGCACGTCCATCAGAATAAAATCGTAGTAGTTTTCCGGATGATCTGCGAACATATCCACCGCGATCTGTCCGTTTTCGGCCTTCTCGATCTCGGCGCCCATCTCCTGCAGCACCTCGACCATGATCATCGCGTTGATCTCGTTGTCCTCGACAAGCAGGATGCGTCTGCCGCGGAACGCATCCGCGTTCTCCTCCGCAGATGCGCGAGACGGCTCTGCCGCCGGTTCCGCAGGCTTTTCAGCAACCGGCAGATGCAGATACACCGAGAAATCCGAGCCTCTGCCCGGCTGGCTCTCCACCACGATCTCGCCGCCCATCAGCTTGACAAGCTGGTCGGTGATGGCCATGCCGAGACCGGTGCCGCCGTATTTCCGAGAGGTCCCCACGGTCTCCTGCTCAAACGGACGGAAAATACGGCTGATAAACGCCGGCTGCATACCGATGCCGGTATCGTGTACGCGGATCATCATATCCGCCACGCCGTTCCGCAGCATCATCTGCCGGAAGGTGACAATAATTTCACCCTCGCTCGTAAATTTGACCGCATTGGACAGAAAATTGATGATAATCTGGCTGATGCGCAGCTCATCGCCAAGGACGTAATCCACGGCCACACCGTCAAAGCTGACCTCGTAGCGGATGCCGCGGCTGTCAAGGTTTTTCGCAAACATATCGTACAGGCGGTCACCCAGCTCCCGCAGGCTGAACACCTTGTTTTCCAGTTCGACCTTGCCCGCTTCGATACGCGACATATCCAGAATGTCGTTGATGAGCGCGAGCATGTGATCGGACAGCTCATCCGCCTTGGTCAGATACTGCATCGCCGGTGCATTCGCCTCGAGGTGGTTCTCCGCGAGCGTCAGCATACCGATTATGCCGTTCATTGGGGTACGGATCTCGTGTGACATGCGCGACAGGAAGGTCGTCTTGGACCGGCTCTCCTCCTCGATCTTGGCAAGGCGCTCCTCGTACTGTTCCATCCGCCCGCACAGCCCGGTCGTGCGGCTGAAGCAGAACAGATCATATCCATCGTCCTCACTGCGTGTCACATTCAGCTGCACCCATTCGCCGTTCTTTGTCCGAAGGACGGTCTCGAACGGCTGCGCTCCGTCCCACGCACGGTATTTCTTCCAGACAGAAACGCCGTTCTGCCCGTCCTCCAGCGCGTCCGCAAGCAGCATAACATCCTGCCGGAGCTGCTCGAACGTCACACCGAGCAGGCTCTGCATATCGCCTGCCGCACAGAGCGGCAGCAGGTCGCGCCGACGCATGACAAGGCATACGTCATTGCTCTGTCGATCCATGTTGTACAGCAGAATCTCATCTGCCCGCCGAAGTGCGCTCCTTTTTTTATCCGCACACTGCCCGCGGTTCCGCAGCGCCGCACACAGCAGCGCAACTGCCAGCAGTGCCTCAACGCAGCCGATCACCACCAACGGAAAGTGCTCACCCAATATTTCCAGCCAATCCGTTATATGCATTCCTTCACCTGCCGAATTCCAGTTTTACTCTTTTCTGTATTTATCATCCAGTCGATACCTACATATCCATTTACACATAATAGCATTATACTCCTATATCTGTCGATTGACAACATTTTTCCCCAATACAACCGCTCTCTCCGACAAATTTCTCCCCTAAAAGCACAAAAAAGGATACAGAACAGTACTGTTCTGTATCCTCTTGTATCAATTTGGTTTTAAGCTGAATTACAGCTTTGCCAGCTCGGAGGCAATCAGCTTGTTGATGATCTGCGGGTTGCCCTGACCCTTGGAAGCCTTCATGCACTGGCCTACGAGGAAGCCGGTAACATTCTTGCCTGCCTTGAAGTCGGCAACAGCCTTTTCGTTCTTGGCAATAACGTCCTGTACGATGGCCAGAATTGCGCCCTCGTCGGATACCTGCTTGAGGCCCATGCGGTCAACGATAGCCTCAACGGTCTCGTCGGTCTCGAACATGCTCGGCAGAACCTTCTTGCCTGCGTTGCCGGAGATGGTGCCGGCCTCGATCAGCTTAACCAGAGCAACCAGCTTGTCCGCGGTCATCTTGGTCTCGCGGAGGCTTACGCCCTTGTCGTTCAGGTACTTGGAGATATCGGACAGAATCCAGTTTGCGGCAGCCTTGGGCTTAACCTGCTTTGCAGCAGCGTCGAGCAGCTCGGCCTTCTCAAAGCTGTCGGACAGCAGACGCGCCTCCATGGCGGTCATGCCGTACTCGTTGAGGTAACGCTCGTAACGGGTGATCGGCAGCTCCGGAACCTCGCTCTCGATCCGGTGCAGCCACTCGTCGGAAATCTCGACGGCGATCAGGTCCGGATCCGGGAAGTAACGGTAATCCTGTGCGTCTTCCTTGGTACGCATTACCGTGTTCTTCAGCTTAACGTCGTCCCAGCGGCGGGTCTCCTGCTGGATTTCGCCGCCGTTCTCTACAACCTCGATCTGGCGTGCAATCTCGTAGTCGATCGCGCGAACCGCACCGGAGAAGGTGTTGATGTTCTTCATCTCGACACGGGTGCCCAGCTCGGTGGAGCCCTCCGGACGGATGGAAACGTTAACGTCACAGCGGATGGAGCCTTCCTCCATCTTGCAGTCGCAGATATCGAGGTAGGACAGCGTAGTCTTGATCATTTCAAGAAATTCCTTTGCCTCGGCAGAGGAATGCAGGTCGGGACGGGTTACCATCTCGATCAGCGGTACGCCGCAGCGGTTGAAGTCAACGATGGTGCCGTCGATCTCGTCATGCAGCAGCTTGCCCGCATCCTCCTCGAAGTGGATGCGCTCGAGACGGCAGGAGTGCTTCACGCCGTCCACATAGAAGAATACCTCGCCGTTCTCGCAGATCGGCACATCAAACTGAGAGATCTGATATGCCTTCGGCAGATCGGGGTAAAAATAGTTCTTACGGTCAGCCTTGCACAGCTGATTGATGGTGCAGCCGGTAGCCTTACCCATCTTTGCGGCGTAGTGTACAACCTGCTTGTTGAGTACCGGCAGTGCGCCCGGCATACCGGTGCAGACCGGGCAGGTGTGGGTGTTGATCGGTGCGCCGAAGCCAGTGGAGCACGAGCAGTAAATCTTGCTCTTGGTGGACAGCTCCGCATGCACTTCCAGACCGATGACAGCTTCGTATTTCATGTTTGTCTTCCTCCCTTACAGTGCAGCGATGATGTTCTTGAGACCGGATGCCTGCTCAAAAGCCAGACCGGCGTTCAGCAGCGTCTGCTCGCCGAAGCGCGGACCGATGAGCTGCATGCCGACCGGCATGTGGTTCTCATCAAAACCGCACGGCTGAACCAGACCCGGCAGACCGGCGATATTGACAGAAACCGTGCAGATATCGCCTGCGTACATCTCGAGCGGATTGGTGGTCTTGGAGCCGATCTCGTAAGCGGTGGTCGGCGCAACCGGCGTCAGGATGACGTCGCACTTCTCGAATGCGTTTGCAAACTCCTCGCGGATCTTGCGCTGTGCGGCACGAGCCTTCTTGTAGTACGCATCGTAGTAGCCGGAGGACAGAACGTAGGTGCCCAGCATGATGCGGCGCTGAACCTCGGCGCCGAAGCCCTCGGAACGGCTCTTGGTGTACAGCTCGATGATGTCATCGCCTGCATTCGGGGTACGGTAGCCGTACTTTACGCCATCGAAACGGGCAAGGTTAGAGGAAGCCTCTGCAGAAGAGAGGATGTAGTAGATCGGCAGTGCATACTCAACGAGCGGCAGAGAGATCTCGAATACCTCTGCGCCGAGTGCCTTGTACGCCTCTGCAGCCGCCATAACGTTCTTGCGAACAGCATCCGAGATGCCCTCGCCGAAATACTCCTTCGGCAGACCGATCTTGAGACCCTTGACGTCAGCGTTCAGGTTGGCGCGCAGCGAACCCTCAAACGGGGTCTTGACAGAGGTGGAATCGTGCAGCGGATCGTGACCGGTAACCGCATCGAGCAGCATGGCTGCGTCCTCGATAGAGCGGCCGAACGGGCCGATCTGGTCGAGAGAAGATGCGAATGCAATCAGACCGTAACGGGAAACCGCACCGTAGGTCGGCTTCATGCCGACAACGCCGCAGAAGGACGCCGGCTGACGGATAGAGCCGCCGGTATCCGAGCCGAGCGCCAGCGGAGCCTCGCCTGCTGCAACAACAGCAGCGGAGCCGCCGGAGGAACCGCCCGGTACACGGTCGAGACCATGCGGGTTGTGGGTCGGGTGCATAGCCGAATTCTCGCAGGAGGAGCCCATTGCGAACTCGTCCATGTTGGCCTTGCCGGTGATGACCGCATCGGAAGCAATCAGCTTCTCCATAACGGTTGCGTTATACGGCGGCTTGAAATTGCCCAGCATCTTGGACGCGCAGGTGGTCAGCGTGCCCTTGGTGCAGATGTTGTCCTTAATTGCGATCGGAATACCGGCCAGCGCGGACAGCGTATCGCCGCTCGCGCGCTTCTTGTCAACCGCTTCTGCCTGTGCCAGCGCGGACTCCTCGGCTACGGTAACGTAGCCCTGAACCTTATCCTCTACCGCCTTGGTGCGGGCAAAAACGTCCTTTGCCAGCTCTACTGCGGAGATTTCCTTTTTGCCGAGCAGCTCGGACAGCTCGGACGCAGTTTTTTCGTAAAGTGCCATGATTCTGTCCCCTCCTTACTCGACAACACGCGGAACTGCTACGCCGCCGCACTGGAAGTCCGGTGCATTCGGCTCGATCAGCTCATCCGGCGTGAATTCCTGAATCACTTCGTCCTCGTGGAACGCATTCTTGCGCTCGGTGTTGATAACATCGGTGATGTCGCCCAGGTCAAGCTCAGCCAGCTTGTCCACCATTGCGACGATACCCTGCATGTCATCGGCCAGACGGTCGAAAATGCCGCCGGTCGAATCCAGACGTGCCAGGGACGCGATGTGCTCAATTTCTTTTCTGGAAATTGCCATGTCGTTTCTCCTCCAATTTTTAATCTATCTAAAATAGGTATTTAACGCTGTAAATGGTTTGGTGCGGCGGGGTGAGGGCAGAAGGTGAATTGCGGCAAAGCCGCAAGAGAAGCCACCCTGGGGTGCCCCGCCCGACGGTGTATTTCATTCGATATTGCCGCTCTCGATCATTGTCCGGAATTCTTCTTCCGTCAAGACCGGGATTCCCAGCTCTGCTGCCTTCTGCAGCTTGCTGCCGGCGTTTTCGCCTGCGACAACGTAGCTGGTCTTTTTCGAGACCGAACCGGCCGCTTTGCCGCCGAGAGACTCGATCAGATCGTTGATCTCCTTGCGGGTATAGAGCGTCAGGCTGCCGGTCGCCACAATGGTCTTTCCGGCGAGCAGGTCGCTCTTTGCAGTCTTTTCACCGATAAAGTTGACGCCGTGTGCGCGCAGCTTTTCGATGAGTGTATGTGACTGCGGCAGCTCCCGCCAGGCGGCGATGCTCTCCGCCGTGGTCTGTCCGATGTCACGGATCTCGGTCATCTCCTCGACCGGCGCAGTCAGCAGCGCATCAAGCGAGCCGAAGTGGTCGCTCAGGATGCAGCCCGCCTTCTGGCCGACATGCCGGATGCCGAACGCGAACAGCAGCCGCGACAGGTCGCGGGTCTTGCTGGCCTCGATGGAGCGGACAAGATTGTTCGCCCAGACATCCACCTTTTTGCCGAGCGGCAGCAGCTGCTCGACCGTCAGGTCGTACAGGTCAGCCGCCGACTTGACCAGTCCGGCGTCGATCAGCTTCTGCAGGTTGCCCTCGCCGCAGCCGTCGATGTCCATCGCGTCACGCGACGCAAAGTGCATCAGGTTTCGCAAAAGCTGCGCCGGACACGAGGCACTCGTGCAGCGGATAGCCGCCTCGTCCTCATCGTCGTACACCGGCGCGCCGCACACCGGACAGAACTTCGGGAACTCGTACGGAACCGAATCCAGCGGGCGCCGGTCCTTTTCCACGCCGATGATCTCCGGAATGATTTCTCCGGCTTTTCGGACGGAAACAATGTCGCCCACGCGGGCATCGAGCTGACGGATAAAATCGCGGTTGTGCAGCGTTGCGCGGGACACCGAGGTGCCCGCAAGCCGTACCGGCTCGAGCACGGCATTCGGTGTCAGCACGCCGGTGCGTCCCACCGTGATGACGATATCCTTGAGCAGGGTCTGCTTGACCTCGGGCGGGTACTTGTACGCCGCCGCCCACCGAGGAAATTTCGCGGTCGAACCGAGCGTTTCGCGCTGCGCGAAGGAATTGACCTTGACAACAGCACCGTCAATGTCGAAATCCAGTTCACCGCGGGTCTCGCCCATATTCTCGATTTCGCGCTGCACGTCCCGCGGGTCGGTGTAGACCGGATAGCGCGGGCTTGTCGGAAAACCAAGGCTCTTGAGGTAATCAAGCGCCTGCACATGGCTTTCCATCGGCAGCTCATCGCTGTTCTGGATGTTGAAGCAGAAGATGGACAGCTTTCTTTCCCGCGTAATTTTGCTGTCCTTCTGCCGCAGAGAACCCGCCGCCGCGTTGCGCGGATTGGCAAGGAGCGGCTTGTCGTGCAGCTCCAGTTCGGCGTTGAGGGCATCGAACACGGACTTTTTCATGTAGACCTCACCACGCACGATCAAATGCGGCGGCGCGTTCTCCAGCTTTTTCGGGATGTCCTTGATGGTTTTGAGGTTCTTGGTTACGTCCTCGCCCACCTGACCGTCACCGCGTGTCGCACCGCGGACGAACACGCCGTCCACATATTCGAGCGCGACCGAAAGGCCGTCGATCTTGTACTCGACAACGTACTCCGCCTGTCCGACGGCATTCTCCACACGGGAATAGAACTCGCCCAGCTCGTCAAACGAGAAAACATCCTGCAGGCTTTCGAGCGGGTAGGCGTGCGTCACCTTGGCAAACCGGCTGCTCGCCGTACCGCCGACCCGCTGGGTCGGAGAGTTCGCGTCTGCCATCTCCGGATGCTCGGCCTCGAGCGTGCGAAGCTGACGCTGCAGCATGTCGTACTCATAGTCGGTGATCTCGGGCGCGTCCTCGTTATAGTATTTTTCGTTGTGATACCGCAGCTGCTCCCGCAGAGCGGTAATCTGCTCACGCACGTCCATAATAAAACTCCTTTGGTGTGAGCAAATACTCACACAGATTAAGTATACCAAATGACGAGCAGTTTTTGAAGTATTATTTTCCGATTTCGTGAGAAATATCCGAATTTTCCTCGTAATCGCGGATTTCGCCGAGCAGATCAGAGCCGGAGCCGCCGATATAGGTGTACCGTTCGGGCACCGTGCCGACGATAACCGTGTCCGTGACCGGGTATGTCGAGACGATTTCCCGGTCTTCCCCGCCAAACGGCGTGAGAATGCGGAAGCCGGCGTGCACCTCGATGAGAATCTGGTGGCGCGTCTGGTTGATGCCCGCCGCGGTAAACGCGCTGACGAACTGCGCCTCCATCTGAGCAAGCCCCGCAAGACCGACCTTCACCCTCGGGCCCATTCCGGTAAACAAATTGGGCGCGAATACCGTGCCGAGAGGCACCTCAGTCTCCGTTTCCTCCAGATAATCCAGCCGGTCAAACAGACCGTTGACGATACGCGCCTTTACCTTTCCGACTGCGATAATATCCGTACGCAAGGCCGTGATGCGGTTATCGCTGTCGCGCTCAAGCACCACAAGGTCGGCAAATTCGTCCGGATGGGAGAAAACCTCGTCCTCCATCAAGGTGTTGATCTCCTTGATGGCGCTGTCCTCGCAGACGTTGACGGCGTACTCCATGAAAATGCGCTGAAAGCGTATGGTCAGCAAGCCAAGACCAACCGCTACTATCAGTATCAGTATGACAAGTGCCAGTCTCCTGCCGTTTTTCCGTCTGCGCCGCATAATACCACCCCATTCAGCGTATGCGGCATACGTTTGCATAATCACCTTGTCGCACCCTGCGGTAAAGCGTTACAATATATTTCTCTATTAAAAAACTGTCCTAAACCGTCCTAAACTGTTTTACTGTTATTATCTGCCAATATATATTCCCTTTTTAACAGATTAGGACACATTAGGACGGTTATTTTACATAACCGCTTAACCGTCACGTTAATTACTGACTACTAATTACCAATTCGCAATCACCAATTAACAAAAAAGAAGCACCCGATAAATCAGGTGCTTCTTTGCGCTTAACAGCTAAATGAGGAATTAGTCCTCGTAATCCTCGCCGTCCTCGAGCAGAGCACGGATGGACAGAGATACCTTCTTCTTCTCGTCGTTGATGTCGATGATCTTAGCCTCGACAACCTGGCCAACCTCCAGCTCGTCCTCCGGCTTTGCGATGCGGTGATCAGCGATCTGAGAAATGTGGATCAGGCCGTCAACGCCCGGTACGATCTCAGCGAATGCGCCGAACGGCATGAACTTGAGGATCTTAACCTCAGCAACAGAGCCGATGTCGTACTTGGACTTGAATACGTTCCACGGATTGTCCTCCTCGCGCTTGTAGCCGAGGGAGATCTTCTTGTTTTCCTTATCCAGACCGATAACGAATACCTTTACCTTGTCGCCAACAGAAACGACCTCGGACGGGTGCTTGATGCGGCCCCAGGACAGCTCGGAGATGTGAACCATGCCGTCCACACCGCCGATGTCTACGAATGCGCCGTAGGAAGTCAGGGACTTAACGGTGCCGTCGTACTCGTTGCCGATCTCGATGGTGTTCCAGATCTGCTCAGCAGCAGCCTTGCGAGCCTCCTGCTGGATCTGACGGATAGAACCAACAACGCGCTTGCGCTGACGGTTGATCTCGGTGATATAGAAGGACTGCTTGGTCTTAACCAGCTGGCTCATCGGCTGATCCTTCGGTACGCCGGTCTGGGATGCCGGGATGAATACGCGTACGCCGAATGCAGTTGCTACAACGCCGCCGCGGTTCTCCTCAACGATGGTGCCCTCAACCGGGGTGTGCTCCTCGTAAGCCTTCTCAACGGTCTCCCAGCCCTTCAGCTGATCAACGCGCTTCTTGGACAGAGTGATGGTGCCCTCGCCGTCGTTTACGCGAACAACAACAGCCTCGATCTCGTCGCCAACGTGGATGTTGGCAGCTACGTCGTAGTTCGGGTCGTCAGACAGCTCACCCAGCGGGATATACGCAGTGTGCTTAACGCCCAGATCTACCTGTACGTCGTTATTGGAAATACCTACAACGGTGCCGGTTACCTTTTCTCCATTATTTAAAGTCTTGAAGGACTCCTCCAGCATTGCTGCAAAGTCCTCACCAGTTTCAATCTTGGTTTCTTCGCTCATCATGTTACTGACCTCCTTAATTATCCATGCCGGTGTGGATGCTCCCGCCGTGATCCCGATGTGCTGGTGCTGCCCGAGCTCCTGCGTAGTAAGCTCTGCCGCGTCTTCGATGTAGCGCACATCCGAGCACAGCGACCGGCTGATCTCATACAGCCGTTTGGTGTTGGAGCTTTTCTTATCTCCGATCACGATCATTTGATCCGATACACCGGCAAGCAGACGAGCCTCCGACTGGCGCTCATCCGTCGCTTTACATATTGTATCAAAAATTTTGAGGTTTGTACACCTTTTTTTTATAAGTCCTACGGAAATATTCCAAATTGACCGGTTAACAGTGGTCTGTGCGACCAGAGAAATGGGTTTATTTCCCATTTCAGGCTGTTCCGAGAAGGCTCTCGCCTGCTCCTCGCCCTCGAGCACGACCGACTCGCCGCACCAGCCCTGAATGCCCACAACCTCCGGATGTCCTGCGCTGCCGAGAATGACGATCAGCCGTCCGTCCGCGCTCTCTTTATCCACGATTTTGTGTATTTTCCGCACAAAAGGGCAGGTTGCATCAAAGATTTCGCACTTTTTTGCTTGAAGCAGCATGTAAACATTTCGCGGTACACCGTGCGCCCGAATGAGCACGCCGGCACCGTCCGGAATGTCCTCCAGCGCATGCGCGGTGTACACACCGAGCTTCTCCAGCCGCTCAATTTCGTGCATGTTGTGAATGATTTCACCATAGGCATAAATTTTTCCGTTTTTTTTCGCCTGCTGCTCGGCGAGGTCCACGGCACGGCGCACGCCGAAGCAGAATCCGGCGGTTTTAGCTACCGTTACGCTCATACCTGCTCCTTCAGCGCGTAGATGCGGCGCAGGATATCATCCGCGATCAGGCCGTAGTCCTTCTGCTTCGGATCCGGCGTGAACGGCTTACCGATCACGACTGTGGCTCTGCAGCGGAAACGCTTGCCCTCGGTGATATACATCGGCAGGATTGGTGCCCGGGTCTTAACTGCCAACATAGCCGCGCCCTTTTTGGTCTCCCCTTCGGAGGCATGGCGCGTGCCCTGCGGGAAAATGATCAGCTTCTGACCGGCACGGACCGAGCCGAGTGCGGTCTTGATGGCGGTGATATCCGCGCCCTCGCGGTCGATCGGAAAAGCGCCGAGCGCCGCGATCAGCCACGCGAATATCTTCTTCCGGAACAGCTCTTTTTTCGCCATTAGGCGCAGCGGCGTCTTACCGCCGAGTGCGACCGCCGCAAACGGCGGGTCGGACAACTGCACATGGTTCGGACAGACAACGCAGCCGCCCTCCGGGATGTTTTCGCGTCCGATCACGCGATAGCCAAAGAAAATATGGAACGCCAGCGCTACCAGCGGCACAACCAGAGCCTGGAACCAGCGGTGGTACTTGAATTTCATGCCTTTTCCTCCGTTTTTTCACGAATAATACGCAGAACGGCTGCTATGCTCTCCTCGAGCGTCAGGCTGCTCGTATCCAGCAGAACCGCATCGTCCGCCTGTTTGAGCGGCGCAACGGCTCTCGTCATGTCCTGCCTGTCGCGCTCGTTGATATCGTGCAGGATGCCGTCCATCGTCACCTGCTGACCCTTCTCAATCAGTTCCTTATAGCGGCGCTCCGCACGGGACTGTGCAGACGCAGTCAGGAAAATCTTGACCGGCGCATCCGGCAGGATGACCGTGCCGATGTCGCGGCCGTCCATCAGAATATTGCCGTTTTTCGCCATATTGCGCTGGGTTTCCAGCAGAAACCGGCGTACTTCCGGCACCGCGGATACCTTGGACGCGTAGTACGAAATCTCCGGTGTGCGGATGGCTTCGGAGACATCCTCGCCGTTCAGGAGAACGTGCTGTGCGCCGTCCTGATAGGTCAGCTGAATGGCAATCTCCGGCAGGGTTGCGATAATGCCTGCCGTATCCTCTCCGGCAATGCCCCTGCGGCACACCGCCAGACCGATGGAACGGTACATCGCACCCGTATCCACATATACATAGCCGAGTTTTGCCGCGGCAGCACGCGCCACGGTGGATTTTCCGGCCCCGGACGGGCCGTCAATGGCAACCGAAATGTACTTCATCATGATTCCTCCTCCGCAGCCGACAGACCCGCCAGACGGCCCGTGGACCACGCAATCTGCAGGTTGAAGCCGCCCGTGTAGGCGTCCACATCGAGCACCTCGCCTGCGAAATACAGGTGCGGCAGCTTTTTGGACTCCATGCTTTTCGGGCTGACCTCGCGGACGGATACGCCGCCCGTAGTGATAATCGCCTCGGCGATCGGACGCTTGCCGGAAATCTCGACCGGAAACGCCTTGAGTACGCGCAGCAGCGCGGCGCGCTGTGCCTTGGTGATGGAATTGACCTTCTCGCGCGGGTCGATGCCGCTCTTTTCGATCACCACCGGAATCAGCTTCTTCGGGAGCAGCTCACCGAGCGCGTTGATAAAATCGCTGTTCTTGTGCTTGTCAAAGTCCGCGAGCAGACGCTTGTCGAGCGTCTTTTCGTCCAGCGCGGGCTTGAGATCAATCTCCACACGGTACTTTTTGCTGCCGAAATGGCGCATATGCGCACTCGCGGACAGCACCAGCGGACCGGACAGACCGAAGTGCGTGAACAGCATTTCGCCGAAGTCCGAGTAGAGTTTTTTGTTATTTTCATATACGGTCAGCTGCACGTTGCGCAGGCTGAGCCCCATCAGCTGCTGACAGGTGTCGCCGTCCTCGACGAGCGGCACGAGCGACGGATTTGCGGGCACGACCGTGTGCCCTGCCTGCCTGGCAAAGCGGTAGCCGTCACCGGTCGAGCCGGTCTGCGGATAGGACGCACCACCGGTCGCTACGATCACGCGGTCCGCCTTGTACGTCTTGTGACCGGCACGAACGCCTGTGAGCACACCGTCCTCGATGAGCAGCTCGTCTGCGGTCGTATGTACGATGGTCACACCCGCCTTTTTCACCCACAGGAACAGCGCATCGATGATGTCGGCTGCCTTGTCCGACTGCGGGAACACGCGGTTGCCGCGCTCTGTTTTGAGCGCCACGCCGCGGCTCTCGAAAAAGTCCATCACGTCCGCCGGACCGAAGCCGCCGAGCGCGGAATACAGAAAGCGCGGGTTGACCGGCACGTTGCGCAGAACCTCCTGCACATCGCAGTTATTGCACACGTTGCAGCGGCCCTTGCCCGTGATAAACAGCTTGCGGCCAACTTTTTCGTTGGTTTCCAACAGCGTCACCTGCGCGCCCTGCTCCGCGGCAGTACCTGCCGCCATCAGACCGGCTGCGCCGCCGCCGATTACGATAATGTTCAATTTATATCGTCCTCCGGTTTTTCATATACGTCGTATTCTTCCCAGATGCGCTCCAGCTTATTAAATGTATGTTCAATCTCATCGCGGCGGCTCATGCCGACAGCCACGATCAGTGCGTTGATGACCGACAAGGGCGCCACGAGCGAATCGACAAAGCTCGCCATATCGCTGCGTGCGAGCAGCACATGATCAGCTACACGCGCCAGCGGAGACAGCTGCGAGTCGGTCAATGCGATAACGCGGGCGCCGCGGTCGCGGGCGTACTTCATTGCACTCAGCGTGCGCTTGGAATAGCGCGGGAAGCTGATGCCGAACAGCACGTCACCCGGTCCGACACGGAGCACCTGCTCAAAAATCTCGCTGACGCTGTTCGTATGTACAAGCGTCACATTTTCAAACAAAAGATTGAAGTAAAAACCCAGAAAGCTGGCTAACGCGCTCGAGGAGCGCACACCGAGAATGTAGATTCGCTTGGCGCCCATGAGCGCGTCCACCGCACCCTGAAAGGCATCGCGGTCGATCTCGTCGAGCGTTACGCGAATCATATCCGTGTCCGCATGCAGCACGGTCTGCAGCACATCGCGGCCGCCCATGCGGTCGCCCGCGACCTCCATGCGCTGCACCGAAGTCAGCTTGTTGCGGATCATCTCCTGCAGAGCGCGCTGCAGGTGCGGATAGCCGTCATAGCCAAGCTCGGTCGCAAAGCGCACGACCGTGCTTTCGCTCACGCCGACAGTCACACCCAGACGGCTCGCGGTCATGAACGCAGCCTTGTCGTAGTGCTCTAAGATAAAACGCGCGATCTGCTTCTGACCCTTGGAAAAGCCGGGCAGCTCGCTTTGAATTTTTGTGATCAGGTCATTCATTATATTCTCTCCTGCATTGCATTCTCTGCATACATTCCTGCATTTGCACGATACTATTTTAAGTGAACCTGCAAAAAAATGCAAGAGCATATGGGTGTAAATTGCAAAAAGGCAGGGATTCCCTTAAAAAATCAGAGGTTCTCCTGCACATCGGCAGCGATGTCCTGCAGATACGCAATCTCGTCATTCGTCAGCTCGCGCCATGCGCCGCTCTTGAGGTGCGGATCAAGCGGCATCGTGCCCATTGCCACACGCTTGAGGCGGCGAACCTCCAGACCGCACTTCTCGCACATTTTGCGAATCTGGCGGTTGCGGCCCTCGTGGATGGTCAGGCGCAGCTTCGCGCTGATTTCGTCACGGTCAATGGTAACAACCGTTGCCGGACGGATGCTGTAGCCGTCAATCTCCATCGGCTCTGCGAGCTTTGGGATGTTTTCCAGATTGCCGCGTACGCGCACCTCGTAATGCTTCTCTACCTCGTGGCGCGGATGGGTCAGCGCGTTGAGCAGATCGCCGTCGTTGGTCAGCAGCAGCAGACCCTCGGAGTTGTAGTCCAGACGACCGACCGGCACGACACGCGCACCGCAGCCGCGTACCAGATCGGCAACCGTCTTGCGGCCGTGCTCGTCCTTCATCGTCGTGACATAGCCGCGCGGCTTGTACAGCATTAAGTATACCTTTTCCTCGGCACCGCCGATAGGCTTGCCGTCCACGAAAATTTTGTCACGGCGCGGATCGGCCTTGTCACCGACCGAAGCCTTTTTGCCGTTTACCGTTACGCGGCCGTCGTCGATCCAACGCTCCGCCTCACGGCGGGAGCACAAACCTGCTTGCGCCAGTAATTTCTGCAGTCTTTCTTCCATGTATAATTCCTCTTTCTCAATTATTACATTATGTAACACTATTCCGTAGGACGGGGGGTCCTCACCCCGCCGTCTAACGACAATCGCCGTATCAACAACAACGGATACCGTAAAAATGAAAACCGGTATCTCAATAATCCCCATTGCACTCATTTGTTCATTGGGGAACGGCGGGATGCGGTCAGTCCGCCCTACAATAAAGTGTGTTGCTAATTTGTAAATCGCTCTAAAATTTTCTCAACGATACCCTTTTCCTCCGCCGGCAGCAAGGATTCCCCGCCATAGACCAGTGTATCCCGAGCCAGCACGCAATCCCCGAGCCGATATTCGACCGAACCTGCCTGTGCCGTCTTCACGACCGGTGCATAGCAGATTTTTTCGCCGTAGCGCACGCGCTGCAGTTTCTCCCTTTCACCCGGCAGCAGATATGCCGTCACGGTATTTTTCGCTGCGAGCGGCACGGACGCGGTATCGCCGCCGAACACGCGCACGTTTGCGATCGTGTCTCCTGCCTTATGCAGCGTGACCTCGCTGTACTGCGCAAAACCGGCGTCGAGCATCTCCATGTGGTCGTTCCAGTCGTTCGGGTCATTAAGCGTCACCGCGATGATGGTGCGCCCGCTGCGCTCAGCCGCCGAGACCAGACACCGCCCTGCCGCCCGCGTAAAGCCGGTTTTCACGCCGATCGCGCCATCATACATGCTCAGCAGACGGTTGTGATTGCTCAGCGCGTGCCCGCTGACCGTGCAGCTTTTTGTCGAGACGATCTGCCGGAACACCGGGTCCTTGAGCGCCGCCGCGGTGATTTTCGCCAGCTCATGCGCGGTGGTGTAGTGCGTATCGGACGGCAGGCCGTTCGGATTGTCGAAATGTGTGTCCGTCAGACCGAGTTCCGCCGCTTTGGCGTTCATTTTGCCCACGAAGGCTGTCATGCCGCCGCACTCTCCCGCGATGGCGACCGCCGCGTCGTTGCCGGACGCGAGCATGAGTCCGTACAGCGTATCCCGCAGAGAGAGTGTCTCACCTGCTTTCAGGTACATGGACGAGCCTTCCACGGCGGCGTACTCCGGCTTTACGGTATACACGCGGTCAAGGTCACCCTCGCCGAGCGCGACGAGCGCGGTCATGATCTTGGTGGTGGACGCCATCGGCAGGCGGCTGTCCGCGTTCTGCTCGAACAGCGTTTCGCCCGTGTCCGCATCGATCACGACCGCCCCCTGTGCGCTCACCGCGCCTGCCCTCGGCAGAACGAGCAAAAGCGCGAGCACGCAAAACAGCTTTTTCACATTGCACCACTCCCCGCATAACAAAACCTACTCAGCATTCACGCGAGTAGGTTTTGCGGGAAAACGCAGTTTTATTCGTCGCCGGACAGGGGTTCTGCAGCAGCCGCTGCGTCCTCGGTCTTGCCCTTGAAGCCGCTGACGAAATTGGACACCTTGTTGATCGCACCCGGGATCATCTCGACCAGACGGTCCACCGTGTCGGACGCCTGTGCGTTGATGCCGAGGATATTGGCGCTGCCGTCCCTGCCGATGACAAGGAAGCACACCGGCGAAACCGTCACACCGGCGCCGCTGCCGCCGCCGAACGCAAGCGGAGACCCGCTTGCCGCGTGCTTGGACGCGAACTCGCTGCCGCCTGCGCCGAAGCCGAACGACACCTTGGAGACCGGGATAACGGTCGTGCCGTCCGCCGCTACGATCGGGTTGCCGATAATGGTATTAACATCCACCATTTCCTTGATTTTGGACATGGTTTCGGTCATCAAATCGCTGATGGGATGATGTTCACTCATAATTTTCGCCTTCCTTTATACGTTTTAACTGATTATTTGAAATATTTCTTGTACAGCTTATACATCGGCTTGCCATGCCGCAGCAGCACTCTGACGAGCGATATCGGCCGTATCGAGCAGTTTACGGTAAATGCCCACTCGGTATGGTCAGCGTTGAAGTCCGCGTCCGCGCTGACATGGTAATCCTGCATATCGAAAGTATTCTCCAGGAACGGAACAATGATTCCGCAGAGCGCCGCAGTCTGCCCGAGCAGAATACCGGTCTGCGCCGCATCGTCCGTGCCGATAACGATGCGCGCCCGCAGTCTGCTGATGCGCAGGCGGTCGGTCAGGTCGCTAAGGAAATCGCGCACCGTGCCTGCGATCTCACCGACATCCAGTCCGTCCTTCGGCAGCGAAAGACCGAGCTTTCCGCTCGTTTTCTTTTCGTTTTCCTCGGATTTCTTCTGCTCAGCTTCCGTTTCATCTTTTTTCTTTTTCAGGTGGCGCGGTCTCGGGTACAGCGGAATGCGAACCGGCCCATACCGTGCCTCCACACTCACCTCGCCGGTCACGCCGACGGCTTCAATGCCTGCCCGAATGTTCAGCAGCACCAGCACAATCACCAATGCCAACAGTACAATTCCAAGCAGAATGCCTAAAATCCAGAGTAAAACCGTTCCCATAGGCGGTCACTCCGTTTCCGGCGGCACAGGCTCGCCGTTCAAGAAGCGCAGCTGCTCGCCGGGCGGTGTCTCGTGCAGCGTGCCGTCCATGTTCAGCTCCATCTGCTCGTTTTCCTCGAGTGCGGGCAGCGCCGGAAGGTCCTCGATGCTTGCCAGTGAAAAGCTGCGCAGGAACTGGTCGGTCGTGCGGAACAGCATGGGCTTTCCGGGCACGTCCAGCCGTCCGGCCTCCTCGATGAGCCCCTTTTCCGCCAGACTGCTCACCGTGTTCGATGAATCGACACCTCTCAGCTGGTCGATGAACGCACGCGTCACCGGCTGGCGGTATGCGATGATGGTCAGCACCTCAAGCGCCGCAGGCGACAGCGCAGGCGGTCTGCGCGATTCGGTCACGCGGCGCACATACGGCCCGTACATCGGCCGGGACGCCAGCTGCAGCTTGTCCTCGATACGCAGCAGCATGATGCCGCGGTTCTCGAAGTCGTAGCGGTTCTCAAGTGCAGCCGCCGCGTCCAGCAGCTCCGCCGGAGCGGCCTCGAGCGCCGCAGACAGCCGTTCGATGGTAACCGCATCGCCTGCCGCGAACAGCACAGCCTCCAGTCCGGCCTCGAGCGCCGTCATGCTGCCGTTATTTTGTGTTGTCATTTGTCAGCATCAGCTCCATCTCCTCGCCGTCCCCTTCCAAACGGATTCGGCGGGTCTTGGATAATTCCAGCACAGCCAGAAAGGTAGCCACAATCTCCGAGCGGTTTCTCGCGTCGTCGAACAACCGCATAAACGGCACGCGCATCCGGTACAGAAAGCGTTTGAGAATCGCGGTGACGCGTCCCTCTACCGGTGCAGGCTCACGCCCGACAATGCCCTGAAACGAGGTCACCGGCGGCGGCAGGCGGCGCTTGGTGCGGCGCAGCATTTTGTTTGCCGCGCGGATGAGATCGTTTACCGTGTGGTGATACTCCACCGGCGCATCATTCTGCCGTTCGGGCGGTTTGACGTAGATATCACGGCCGTTTTCGTTCTTTTCCGCAAAAAACGCGGTCGCACTCTTGAGTCTCTGGTACTCGAGCAGCATTTCGACCAGACCCGCTCTCGGGTCCTCCTCGGCCTCGTCCTCCTCGTGCTTCGGCAGCAGCATCCTGGACTTGATGTACACCAGCTGCGCCGCCATTGCGATGAAGTCACCGGCAACGTCCAAATCCATGTGCTCGGCCTCATGCAGAACTGCCATGTACTGCTCAAGGATTTCCGCGATGGGGATATCGTAAATGCTCACCTTGTTTTTGGAAATCAGGTGCAGCAGCAGGTCGAGCGGCCCGTCAAAGTTGTCTAAATGAAAATCCATAGCTTACAGAAACAGGCTGACGAAGTTTACCGCCAGCATGAGAACGCCGTTGCCGACCCAATCCATAATGCCGTCCAGCCAACCGAACCAGAGCGCCACGATAAACACGAAAAAGATGATATTCTGGTACTTCTGCAGCTTGAGTGACCACGAAAACGGCATAAATGCGTCAACAACGCGCGAGCCGTCCAGCGGGTGCACCGGAACGAGATTGAACACACCCAGACCGACCGACATGCTCGCAACGATGAGCAGGAACTGCGACAGCGACCACAGGAACGTATTCGTCATGTTCATGCGCACCACAAAATACAGGCAGTACGCGATAAAGGCAGTGATAAAGTTGGATACCGGACCGGCAAGCGCAGTCAGCGCCATGCCCCAGCGTCTGTTCCTGAAATTGGCGATATTGACCGGCACCGGACGCGCCCAGCCGAAGCCGAACAGCAGCAGGCACAGGAAACCGATCGGGTCGATATGCGCCATCGGCGACAGCGTTACGCGGCCGGAATCACGCGCGGTACGATCGCCGAGCAGATAGGCAGCACCGCCGTGCGCGGTCTCGTGGATGGACAGGCACAGCACGATCGCGGGCAGCGAAAGCGCCAGTGTGATAAATGCGGAGCGGATATCGCCGCTCATCAAAGCTCTCCAAAGCAAGCTGTTTCCTCCATTATTGCAGTGATTCTGATTCTATATTACCCTATAATGGATTATTATAACACAGATAGCGGTTGTTGTCACCCGAATATTTGTTCTGTACAACATTCGGCAGGATTTTGTCGTTTAATCGCAGGGCGGAGCGCTCCGGAGTGCCCTGCCCTGCATGATAACTTACCGAATGGATAATATCTTTGCTGCATAATTATCCACTCAGTAAGTTTTAGCAGCACATTAACGGATTATCTGCTATAATTAACTTGTACATTTATGCACTTGGAGGCTTCGACATGAAACGACAGGACGGTAAACCGCGTTTATTCTCGTTTACGCTGCGGGATTTCCTTATTTTCGCGGCGATATTTATCTGTGCACTGGTGCTCTGCACCTTGCTGCGCCGCTCGGACATCAGTGACGGCTTCGCCTCTCCGGTATTCGTTCTCGCAGTGCTGCTCACCTCGCGCTTCACGAACGGATACCTGTTCGGCACGCTTGCCGCATTCCTGAGCGTTATCGGCATCAACTACATCTTCACCTTCCCCTACTGGGAATTTAACTTCACGATGACCGGCTATCCGCTGACGTTTTTCGTCATGCTGTGCGTATCGCTCATCACCTGCACGATGACCACCAAGATCAAGCAGCAGGAGCAGTTCCGCATGGAGAGCGAGCGCGAGAAAATGCGTGCCAACCTGCTCCGCTCGGTCTCGCACGACATCCGCACGCCGCTGACCTCCATCATTGGTTCAACCTCGGCCATTCTGGAAACGCCCGACCTGTCTCTCGAACAGCAGCATCAACTGCTCGAGGATGTGCGCGATGACGCGCAGTGGCTGGTCCGCGTGGTGGAAAACCTGCTGTCCATCACCCGCATGGGCGAGGACACCCGGATCACCAAGCAGTCTGAGGCCGCCGAGGAGGTGCTCGGCGAGGTCGCCCGCAAATTCCGCAAGCACTATCCCGACGTCAAGATATCGGTGGCTGTGCCGGATGAGCTGCTCATCGTACCGATGGATGCGATCCTCATCGAGCAGGTCATGACCAATCTGCTTGAAAACGCCGTTCGGCACGGCAAAAACACCACTCATATTGCGCTCTCTGTGCATCAGGATGGCGAAAACGCCGTCTTTGCTGTGCAGGACAACGGCGGCGGCATCCCGCCCAAGCTGCTGCCCGTGCTGTTCAGCGGAACACTGCGCCACAGCGACACGCCCACCGGAGACGGCAAGCGCAATATGGGGCTGGGACTTTCTGTATGCAACGCCATTGTCCGCGCACACGGCGGCACGATGCACGCACAAAATAAGGACGGCGGTGCAGAATTTATCTTCTGTCTGCCGATGATAGAAAAGGAGCTGGAACTGCAATGAACATTCGAGAAAAAATACTCATCGTGGAGGACGAAAAGAGCATTGCGCACTTTATCTCCACTATTTTGAACTCCAACGACTACGAAACGCTGCTGGCCCGCTCGGGCAGCGAGGCGAAGACCATGATCTCCTCGCACTGTCCGGATCTGGTCATCCTCGATCTCGGTCTGCCGGATATGGACGGCATTGACGTCCTGCGCGAGCTGCGCTCGTGGTCGAGCCTGCCGGTGGTGGTGGTTTCCGCCCGCTCGCATGAGCACGATAAGGTGCAGGCGCTCGATCTCGGCGCGGACGACTACCTGACCAAGCCGTTCGGCACCGCCGAGCTGCTCGCGCGCGTGCGCACCGCCATCCGCCACACAAGAACCACCTCCGCGAACAGCGAAATCGCCCGCGAGGGCACCTACACGGTCGGGGAAATGACCATCGACTATAATAAGCATCAGGTGCTCGTCCGCGGCGAGAATGTCCACCTCACGCTCAGCGAGTTCCGTATCGTCGCGCTGCTCGGCAAGTTTGCCGGCAAGGTGCTTACCTACGATTACATCATCAAGGAGCTGTGGGGACCGCGAGCCGGCGGTGACAACCAGATCCTGCGCGTCAATATGGCAAATATCCGCCGCAAGATCGAGAAAAATCCTGCCGAACCGGAGTACCTGTTTACCGAGGTCGGCGTGGGATATCGTATGGCGGAAAACAGTGAAAATTGAGAATGGAAAATGTCGCTATCCTTGCGCGAGTTCCGTCCGCGCTGCGACGAGGTATCGCGCCATGCGCGTTATTTCATGCCGCGCATAGCGCGGTTCCGTAATTCTCAATCCTCCATTATCAATTCTCCATTCCTAAACAAAAATCCCGAACCGTTTGGTTCGGGATTTCTTTGTTCAGGTAAACTCCGTCGGTGAATAGCTGCCGTCTGCGATCTGCTGCGCGACTTTGTCGCTCAGTGCGTTATACACAACGCCCGGCTCCAGCGTGATGCCGTGAATTGCGGCAAGCTGAGAGACCGTTACAAACGCGTAGGTCTTATCCGTGCGGCTCTGCAGCTCGTCGATCGCTGCCAGCGCACCCCGAACCGAAGTCTCATACAGGTCGTGCATCAGGACAACATCGCCGTCCTGCGCCTGCTCCACGATGACCTTCTTCACATGATCGGCATCGCGGTAATTCCAGTCCTCGGTGTCCACGCTCCAGTTGATGATCGGGTAGTTCAGCTCAGCGGCTACCGCCTTGACATCCGAGTTGACGCCGCCGCCTACCGGACGCAGCACCTGCGGTGCCTGCCCCGCAATATCCTTGACCGCATTGGTCGCATCGTCAATCTGGCTGCGGATATCATCCGTGCCCAGACCGGTCAGGTGGCACATCGGGTGATTCATGGTGTGGTTGCCCAGCTCATGGCCTTCGTTTACCATGCGCGGCAGCACATCCGATACCTCGGAGACACGCTCGCCGACCATCAAAAACGTAGCGACTGCGCCGCGCTGCTTGAGGCCGTCCAGCAGATAGTTGGTCAGGCCGTTCGGATAGCCATCCTTTTTGCCGGTCGGGCCGTCGTCAAACGTCAGCGCGATATAGACATCGGCCTCCGGAATATCGCCGTCCACGGCATCGCCCAGCTTATCCTTCATGTTTTTGAGGTATGCCTTCTGGCTGTCAAAGCCGTCAAGCGTTACGCCGGTGAACGAGAATACGCCGTCACCGAGATCGGTATACGTTTTGCCAAGGATCGCCGCAAGCACCTGCGGAGAAACGTAAAAGCGGTTCTTATCCTGATCCGTGTAGGTGGAGAAGCCATTGCCGGAGGCGCGCTTGCCGTCCACCTTGGTCTTGCCATCGTCCGCATCCACGGTCGCGGTGGATTCGCCGCAGGTTACATTCCATGCGCCCTTGCCGTCGTCCTCGGCCTTGCCGCCGAGCGCGGTCATCGCAGCCTTGAGCGGGATATACGCCGTGCCGTCCTGATCGAGCACACCTGCACCCAGCTTTTTGCCTTCTTCCACCATGTGCTTGGTGCTGCCTTCATAGAGCAGCTGATCCGAGCCGACTCGCATAACGATGCTGCCGCTCATCACCTGTCCCTCGGCCGGGCCGAGCACCTTGAGCGCATCATCCGTAATTTCACCGATCTTCTTATCGGTCAGCGCCTTTTTCGCCTGACTGATGATGATCAGATCGCCGTTTTCGGCGGCAACCTCGCCGGTCTGCCACGAAAGTGCCTGACAGATATCCTTGACCGGCGCATAAACCACGCCGTTCTTCTCCACCGGTGCGGAGGCGAAGGTTTCGGTCGCGTCACCGACCTGCAGGTTTGTATCACTGAGCTTAATTGTCAGCACGGTCTTTTTGAGCGTGATCGTGCCGGATTTGGCATTCTCGTCCCAGTTCAGCTCCAATCCGAGGTTATCGCACAGCGAGCTGACGGACGCCATGCCGTTGCCCTGACTGTCACGGTAGGGCGCAGCGTCAACCTGTATCGTCTTGCCGTTCTTATATGCATTCGTGTTTCCCACCTGATACACCAGCACGTTGTTGCTGCTGACCACGTTTCCGACAATCGAACGGATCGTCCGCACACCAAAGAAAATGACCGCAATGATCAGAATGATCAGGGCAAACAGTACACCGTAGTGACTGTTGCGCCGTCTGCGTCTGTGCCTTCTTTTATACGGGCTGCGCGGCGCCTGCCGCGCCGATTCATATGCCATTTTTGTCATCCTTCCTATCCTTTTTATAATATATGCTGCTAGGATATAAGTATACCACCTTTCGACACAAAGCGAGGTTACAGTTCTGTTACTTTTTACAGCTTCCGCCCGCACTTTTTCTGTCCTTTTCTGACGACAGCCTTACGGCAGCACCGCACAATGAAAGCAGCGGCTTCTTGCGCAGGCTCCGGTCGCGCTGCCGCGGTTCCTTGCGCGAGTTCCGTCCGCGCTGCCGCGGCGCTTTGCCTTACAAATCCTCGCCTGCACTCCAGTTGACAAGATGAGGCGACTTTTTCGGCTGCACATCTGCCGGGTCGGGCACCTTTACACCGAAGAAATCATACCACTGACCGCACTGCTCGCACTGCCAAGCCGTTGCTTCGGTTTCATCCATGATGAAAATCTCGTTTCCGCATTCACAATTCAGAATTGTCATGATACTTCCTGCTTTCCTGCTGTTATATTTCTGCTATCAGTATAGCACAAGCCGCGCATAAAGTCGAATGTCGGCGCAAAGAAAAAGGGAGTGTTTCCACTCCCTTTCTGTTCGGTTACGGCAGCCTGAGCAGTCCCGCCTCGCGCAGACTGTTGAGCAGCTCGTTGAACCGTGCAACGATGTCGTCCGCACCGGTTGCGTCTGCTACCGATGCCGCCGGTTCCGGACTTGCACCGGCAGGTCCGGTCGGGCCGGTTGGGCCAACTGCGCCTGCTTCACCTGCAGGTCCGGTCGGGCCGGTTGGGCCGACTGCGCCTGCTTCACCTGCGGGGCCGGTTGGGCCGACTGCGCCTGCTTCACCTGCGGGGCCGGTCGGGCCGGTAGCGCCGACTGCACCCGCTTCACCTGCGGGGCCGGTCGGGCCGGTTGGGCCGACTGCGCCCGCTTCACCTGCGGGGCCGGTCGGGCCGGTAGCGCCAACTGCGCCTGCTTCACCTGCGGGGCCGGTCGGGCCGGTCGG
>NZ_QUDG01000018.1:0-3292 GCF_003474415.1 Butyricicoccus sp. AM05-1
GGGTGTTCAAAGAGGGTAGAAACCGTAGGTGTCTACCCTTTTTGCCCCCGCCGCGGGTGCGGCGCAGTTCCGTTCGCTTCTCAAGCGGCAGTTTAACAAATAAAGACCATTCAATAAATCTAAATTATATATACAGTTAAAAATGAGGAGGAATTAACAATGGGAAGAGCATTGATCATCGGCTGCGGCGGTGTTGCCGGCGTAGTTATCCACAAGTGCTGCCAGAACAGCGACGTTTTTGAGGAAATTATGATCGCGTCCCGCACCAAGAGCAAGTGCGACGCGATTAAGGAGAAGCTGGACGGCACGACCGCAACCAAAATCCGCACCGCCAAGGTGGACGCGGACAACGTGGACGAGCTGTGCGCGCTCATCGACGAGTACAAGCCGGACATCGTGATGAACATTGCGCTGCCGTATCAGGACCTGACCATCATGGATGCGTGCCTCAAGTGCGGCGTAAACTACATGGATACGGCAAACTATGAGCCGGAGGACACCGACGATCCGGAGTGGCGCGCTATTTACGAGAAGCGCTGCAAGGACGAGGGCTTTACCGCGTACTTTGACTACTCCTGGCAGTGGGCGTACAAGAAGAAGTTTGAGGAGGCCGGTCTGACCGCTCTGCTCGGCTCCGGCTTTGACCCGGGTGTAACGCAGGCGTACTGCGCTTACGCACAGAAGCATCTGTTCGATGAAATCGACACCATCGACATTCTGGACTGCAACGGCGGCGACCACGGCTATCCGTTCGCGACCAACTTCAACCCAGAGATCAATCTGCGTGAGGTATCCGCACCGGGTTCGTACTGGGAGAACGGTCACTGGGTTGAAATTCCGGCGATGAGCATCAAGCGCGAGTACGACTTCGATCAGGTCGGCCATAAGGACATGTACCTGCTCCACCACGAGGAGATCGAGTCCCTCGCCAAGAATATTCCGGGCGTGCAGCGCATCCGCTTCTTCATGACCTTCGGTCAGTCCTACCTGACCCACATGAACTGCCTCGAGAACGTTGGCATGCTGTCCACCACCCCGATCGAGTTTGAGGGCCACCAGATCGTGCCGATCCAGTTCCTCAAGGCGCTGCTGCCCGATCCGGCAACGCTCGGTCCGCGCACCAAGGGCAAGACCAACATCGGCTGCATCTTCACCGGCAAGAAGGACGGCAAGGAAAAGACCGCCTATATCTACAACGTCTGCGACCACGAGGAGTGCTACCGCGAGGTCGGCTCGCAGGCCATCAGCTACACCACCGGCGTTCCGGCGATGATCGGCGCGGCGATGCTGCTGACCGGCAAGTGGAACAAGCCGGGCGTGTACACGGTGGAGGAGTTTGATCCCGATCCGTACATGGAGGCGCTGAACAAGTGGGGTCTGCCGTGGCAGATCAACGACAAGCCGGTACTGGTGGACTGATATGAAATTTACTGAGCTTCCTACGCCCTGCTACCTGCTCGATGAAAACCGTCTGGTGCAGAATCTGGCCGTCCTGCGGGACGTTGCCAGACGCACCGGCGCGAAGATCCTGCTGGCGCAGAAGGCGTTCTCGATGTTTTCCGTGTACCCGCTGATTCGGGAGTATCTGGCGGGCACAACGGCCTCCGGTCTGTACGAGGCACGGCTCGGTCATGAGGAATTCGGCGGCGAGACCCATGTTTACGCACCGGCTTACGCGGAGGGCGAGTTCCGCGAGCTTCTGGAGTACGCCGACCACATTGTGTTCAACTCGTTCACGCAGTGGAAGGCCTACGGCAGCCTTGCCCGCGCGGCAGGGAAGAGCTGCGGCCTGCGGCTCAATCCGGAGTGCTCCACGCAGCCGAGCGACCACGCGATGTACGACCCGTGCGGTCCGGATTCGCGCCTCGGCATTACGATAGAGAATTTTCAGCCGGAGCTGCTCGACGGCATTGAAGGCTTCCATTTCCACACGCTCTGCGAGCAGAATTCGGACGATCTGGTGCGGACTGTCGCTGCATTTGAGCAGAATTTCGGGCAGTATATGGATGGCCTGAAATGGCTCAACCTCGGCGGCGGCCACCATATCACCCGCGCGGATTACGATGTGGAAACGCTGGTGCACTGCATTGATTATCTGCAGAAAAAGTACAAGGTGCAGGTTTATCTGGAGCCGGGCGAGGCCGTTGTGCTGAATGCGGGCTATCTGGTCGCCACCGTGCTTGAGGTGATGCACAACCATAAGGACATTGCGATTCTGGATACCTCGGCGGCGTGCCATATGCCGGACGTGCTCGAGGTGCCGTACCGTCCGCCGGTGTACCGCGGCGGCGAGCCGGGCAAAAAGGCGTTCACCTATCTGCTGACCGGCCGCTCCTGCCTCGCAGGCGACGTCATCGGCGAGTATTCGTTCGATGTGGCGCTCGGCGCCGGTGAGCAGGTCGTGTTCGAGGACATGGCGCTCTACACCATGGTCAAGACCAATACGTTTAACGGTATGCCGCTGCCGCTCATCGCGGTAAGACGCGCCGACGGCACGGATGAGGTCGTGCGGATGTTCGGGTATGAGGAGTTTAAGCGGAGACTTTCGTAAGTTCCTGCCGGGCGGGAGTCTGTTTCTCTGCACCGGCTGAGCGGGGGACGCGAACTGCCGCAGGCGTGTTCGCCCCGACGGGGCGGCTCCTTTCTCTGCACCGGCTGACTGGGGCACACGAACTGCGTGAGCGTGTTCGCCCCTAACGGGCGGGGAGGTTTTCGCTGAACCTCAGCGGGGAGTGCGCCTACCCGGCGGGGGCACAAGAGGGTAGACACCTACGGTTTCCACCCTCTTGTGAATCACCCCTTTCCCTTGGAGGGTCTGGCGCAGATTGCCGACATGTGACCGCTGCGAAGTAGGGGAACGGCAGTCGGGTTACCGAAGCGTGTCTTTCTCCGCCTTTTCGCAGTTCACAGACAACGTACTGCTACACATACGGTTTACTCTACGCAGGCGCGGCATAACCGTGCCGCGCAACTCTTTAACACGTTATACCGCATGGCACCTACGAATTAAGCGTTTGGTACAATTTATCTTCGCAGGCCCTGTCCATTATAACGTGCTGACGACTTGCGCGACACTGTTATGTCGCGCCTGCTTAGATGAAATCACATGTGTAGCAGTAATGTATCTGACACTGCGAATATGTTGAGAAAGACACGGAAGAAAAAATCCTCTGTCGTTCCCCTTTTCGAAGCGGTCACATATAGGAAATCTGCGCCAGATTAGGAAGCAAGGGAAAGGTAGGAGTTCAAAGAGGAAGGGAAACCGCAGGTGTCCCTTCCTTTTTGCCCCCGC
>NZ_QUDG01000018.1:3302-33465 GCF_003474415.1 Butyricicoccus sp. AM05-1
TTGCCCCCCCGCGGCGGGCGCCGCAACGTTCCCGCCGTCCGCAGACGGCGAATCCCCCCGCTGAGGTTCAGCGAAAAAACTCCCGCCCGTTAGGGGCGAACCCGCTGACGCAGTTCGAGTGCCCCAGTCAGCCGGTGCTGAAAAAACCTGCCGCCCGGAAAGGGCGAACACGCCTGCGGCAGTTCGTGTGCCCCAGTCAGCCGGTGCTGAAAAACCTGCCGCCCGGAAAGGGCGAACCGCCTGCGGCAGTTCGTGTGCCCCAGAGGGTCGGTGCTGAAAAAAATTGCCGCCCGTCAGGGGCGAACCGCCTGCGCAGTTCGCGTGCCCCCGAGGGTCGGTGCCGGAAAACAAGGGATATCCCTTGACAAACCCGAATTTAACAGCTATAATATTAAAGTTAATACACAAATGCAGTGAAAAAGAGGAGTATTTTTCCTTTGCGCGTTTAGAGAGGGTGCGGCCGGTGCAAGCACCTCGGCGGGGAAGAAGAAGGTCGCTTTGGAGCAGAACAGCCGAATGTTCGTTAAGCTGTTCCGTCTGCCCCCGCGTTACGGGGCAACGAGTGCGCGTCTTTACGCGAATTCAGGTGGTACCACGGAGCATACTTCGTCCTGTTGTTGGGAGGAGTATGCTCTTTTTTGTTTGCACAGAGGTATCCCGCATGTATATCGTAAATCAAATTGAAGGAGATAGATCAATGAGCGAACTGCCTAAGACCTACGACCCGAAATCGGTCGAGGACAAGCTGTACAAGTTCTGGGTCGATTCCGGCTTCTTCCACGCCGAGGTCAATCCGGACAAGAAACCGTACACCATCGTTATCCCGCCTCCGAATGTTACCGGCCAGCTGCACATGGGCCACGCATTCGACGAGACCCTGCAGGATATCCTCATCCGCACCAAGCGCATGCAGGGCTACGAGGCACTGTGGATGCCGGGCACCGACCACGCCGGTATCGCAACCCAGATTAAGGTAGAGGAGAACCTCCGCAAGGAGGAGGGCCTGACCCGTTACGACCTTGGCCGCGAGGAGTTCCTCAAGCGCGTCTGGGCGTGGAAGGACAAGTTCGGCAGCCGCATTATCAGCCAGCTCAAAAAGCTCGGCACCTCCTGCGACTGGGACCGCGAGCGCTTCACCATGGACGAGGGCTGTTCGAAGGCTGTCCGCGAGGTTTTTGTAAACCTGTACAACAAGGGCCTCATCTACAAGGGCCACCGCATCATCAACTGGTGCCCGCACTGCGCGACCGCCCTGTCCGACGCTGAGGTTGAGTACGAAACCCAGCCGGGCAAGCTGTGGCACATCCGCTATCCGCTGGCGGACGGCTCGGGCGAGCTGGTGGTTGCGACCACCCGTCCGGAGACCTTCATGGGCGATACCGGCGTTGCTGTCAACCCGAACGACGAGCGCTACAAGCACCTCATCGGCAAGACCTGCATCCTCCCGATCATGAACCGCGAGATTCCGATTTTCGGCGACGAGTACGTTGACATGGAGTTCGGCACCGGCTGTGTTAAGGTTACGCCGTGCCACGACCCGAACGACTTCGAGATGGGTCAGCGCCACAACCTCGAGCAGATTCTCGTGTTCAACGAGGACGCGACCGTCAACGCAAACGGCGGCAAGTACGAGGGCATGGACCGCTACGAGTGCCGCAAGGCGGTTGTAAAGGACCTTGAGGAAGGCGGCTGGCTGGTCAAGATTGAGGACCACGAGCACAACGTAGGCACCTGCTACCGCTGCGGCACCACCGTTGAGCCGATGACCTCGGCGCAGTGGTTCGTCAAGATGGCGCCGCTCGCCAAGCCCGCTATGGACGTTGTAAACGAGGGCAAGACCAAGTTCGTGCCCGACCGTTTCTCCAAGACCTACCTGCGCTGGATGGAAAACGTACACGACTGGTGTATCTCCCGTCAGCTGTGGTGGGGTCACCGCATTCCGGCGTTCTACTGCGAGGACTGCGGCGAAATGACCGTCTCCAAGACCGATGTATGCACCTGCCCGAAGTGCGGCGGCACGCATATCCATCAGGAGGAGGACGTACTGGATACCTGGTTCTCGTCCGCTCTGTGGCCGTTCTCCACGCTCGGCTGGCCGGATAAGACCAAGGAGCTGGAGTATTTCTACCCGACCTCTACGCTTGTTACCGGCTACGATATCATCTTCTTCTGGGTTGCCCGCATGATCTTCTCCGGTGTGGAGCACATGGGCGAGACCCCGTTCAAGACGGTCTATATCCACGGTCTGGTGCGCGACGCGCAGGGCCGCAAGATGTCCAAGTCGCTCGGCAACGGCATCGACCCGCTCGAGGTCATCGACCAGTACGGCGCGGATGCGCTGCGCTTTACCCTCGCAACCGGCAACAGCCCCGGAAACGATATGCGTTTCTCGGATGAGCGCGTGCAGGCGTCCCGCAACTTCTGCAACAAGATTTGGAACGCATCCCGCTTTATCCAGATGAACCTGACCATCGACAAGGACAAGGCAGTCGAGCTGCCCGCAGACCTTACCATCGAGGACAAGTGGATCATCAGCAAGTTCAACACACTGGTTGCCGATGTTACCCGCAACATCGACCAGTACGAGCTGGGTCTGGCGGCTGCCAAGCTGAACGACTTCATCTGGGAGAACTTCTGCGACTGGTATATCGAGATTGCAAAGACCCGTCTGCAGACCGGCGACGAGAACGTACAGAAGGTGCTCTGCTATGTGCTGAGCGGCGCGATGCAGCTGCTGCACCCGTTCATGCCGTTCATCACCGAGACCATCTGGCAGGCGCTGCCGCATGAAGGCCCGTCCGTTATGGTATCCGCATGGCCGGAATACAAGGACGAGCTGCACTTTGCCGCGGAGGAGGCACAGATGGAGAGCCTGATGGACGCTGTCCGCGCCATCCGCAACCGCCGTGCCGAGATGAACGTACCGCCCTCCAAGAAGGCCAAGGTGCTCATCCTGACCGAGAAGAAGGACACCTTCTCCGCAGGCGCAGGCTTCTTCCCGAAGCTGGCTTACGCTTCCGAGATTGAGCTCATCGACGCGGTTCCGGCGGACGCTGCCAAGATGGCATCCGTAGTCACCGGCGACGCACAGATTTATATGCCGATGGGCGACCTCATCGACTTCGAGGCCGAGCGGGCCCGCCTCGGCAAGGAAAAGAGCAAGGTCGAGGCTGATATCGACTTTGTTATGAAGAAGCTGAACAACCCGAAGTTTGTCGATAAGGCACCCGAGAAGGTTGTTGCAGCCGAGCGCGAAAAGGCCGAAAAGCTGCGCGAGCACCTCGCAAAGCTGGAGGAGTCCATTGCAGCGCTGAATTAAAATAAGAAAGAGTGGAGAGTGAAGTGCTTTCCACTCTTTTCCTATCTTGTGCAGGTATCCCGTAGGGTGCGACAAGGTGAATTGCCCGAAGGGCAAGAGAAGGTGCCCTGGGGTACGACTCGGCGCACCGTTTGTAAACTATATGCAGATGCGTAACCGTAGGGGCGAACATTGTTCGCCCGCACGGGATAACATATACCAATCGTTAGATGCGGTGCGCCCTGCGGTAAAGAGATAACAAACAGATTAGTGTATGTCAGCGTATGTTAGTGTGGGTAACAGGTTGTATATAGGAGATAATCTGTATAACAACATACACTATCATACACTAACATACAGTAAGTTTTTTATAGAGTGCATGCACACGGCGGCTGTTGCCGGAGTAGCTTGCAGGCTGGTAAATAATATCATCATATTTACGCAATTCATCTCGGAGATTACGCATTTGATGGGATAAGGACTGTGCAGTATAGCTTACCCCCGTAAACTCCTTCACCCATCCGGTCAGTTCGCTCGCGGTGCCCTGCCATCCTGCGGGATTCTCCCGAACGAGCCGTTCGGCGGTCTGTACGAGCGGGTCGGCGCGGTAGCGTTCCTCGGCGGTACGCGCGGCTTTGTTCGCCACCGGATGCCAGCGGCACGTCTGCTTATCAAACTGCAGCTCCAAATCCTCGGAGATAACATCACGGCCTGCGCTGTAAAAGTGGGTGATGTCGTCCGAGCGTTCCTCGCGCACCATAACAAAGTTGGTATCGGACGCACCGTTGATGCCCTGTGTGCCCAGAATGCGGGCAAACGGGTCGCCCGGCTCGGGCGCCTTGCGCAGATGATGTACGAGCAGAATACAGATATTATGCGCGTCCGCAATGTTTTTGAGAATGCCCATATCGCTGTAATCCTTGTCGTACAGGTTGGAGCCTGCGCGTGCGCTGACACGCACCTTCTGGAAGGTGTCGATAACGATTAAGCCGATGTTGGGCCACCGGTGCAGAAAGGCTTCGATTTGGTGCGGCAGACGGTCAGCGAGCGACCCCGCCAGCGTGCCGATGTAGCAGTTCTCGGGCGGCAGGCGGTCACCGAGAACGGTCTGTCCGCGCGACTGCAGACGCTGCTCGGAATCCTCCAGTGCCAGATAGAGTGTGTCGCACGGCTCGGTCTTGCGCCCGAAAAACGGCTCGCCCAGTGCCACGGAGATACATAGATCCAGTGCAAGCCAGCTTTTGCCGTATTTGGGCGGCGAGGCCAGAATCGCCAGTCCCTGCGGCAGCAGGCCGTCCACGATGTACCGGATAGACGGCAGCTCCTTGCACATCAGCCTGCGCAGGCTCGTCCAGCCGAAGGTGGTCAGGTCTGTTGTGCCGTCCGGCAGGGTCATGTGCTCCTGCATGAAGGCTTCCCGTTCCTCGATTTCCTTCTGGAACGCAAGCGACTGCTCGTCCGGCTCCTGCTCGGGAACGGGCATGTTTTCGTCATCATAGGCGTAATCCGGGTCGTAATTTACCGGATATCCGGACTTCATCTCGTTTTCATACATGAAAACACCTCCGTTTCTTTGATTGATAGAATACGAACAAATGTTCGATTTGTCAAGAGGTATTTTCGGTGGGAGCGGATATCGGAAAATTGCTTTCTTATTTGCCCAAAGTGTGCTATACTAATCTCACAAAACCATATAGATAGAGGAATAGCCAATGAAAGGAATCATTCTTGCCGCCGGTAAGGGCTCGCGCCTGTACCCGATGACACGTCCGGTATGCAAACCGCTGCTGCCGGTATACGATAAACCGATGATCTACTATCCGCTGGCTGCGCTCCTGCAGGCCGGTATCCGCGATATTCTTATCATCATCCCGCCCGGAGAGGAAGGCCCGTTCTACCGTCTGCTCGGTTCCGGCGGCCGCTTCGGCGTCAACATCACCTACGAGGTGCAGGAGGTTGCACGCGGCATCGCGGACGCGCTGCTCATCGGCTCCCAGTTCATCGGGGATGACTCGGTTTGCCTTGTTCTGGGCGATAATATCTTCTATTCCCCCAATTTCCAGGACTATCTGGACCGTGCTGTGCAGCAGAAATCCGGCGCCTGCGTGTTCGGCTACTATGTCGATGACCCGCGTGCATTCGGCGTTGTGGAGTTTGATGGTCAGGGCCGTGCTATTTCCATCGAGGAGAAGCCGCGCTATCCGAAGTCTAACTATATCATTCCGGGTCTGTATTTCTACGATAACTCGGTTATGGAGATTGCCCGCGGGCTCAAGCCCTCGGCAAGAGGCGAACTGGAGATTACGGATGTCAATATCGAGTACATGAAACGCGGTCAGCTGCACGTTGAAAAGCTCGACCGGGATTTCGTCTGGCTGGATGCCGGTACCGCCGACAATCTGCTCGAATCCGCACAGGTTGTCCGCCGCGTGCAGGATGAGAGCGGCCGCTACATCGCATGTCCGGAGGAGATTGCGTACGCGCGCGGCTATATCAGCCGTCAGACGCTGCTCCGTCACGCCGCCGACCTCAGCAAAACGCTGTACGGCCGCTACTTAGAGTGCCTCTAAAGGAGAATCGCAAATGCCTGTTTATACCGAAACCAAAACCTACCACACCAAGGCCCACATGGGCATGATCGACGTTACTGACGACTTCCGCGCAGCGGTGCAGAACGCCTGCCGCAAGACCGGCATGAAGTCCGGCACGATCACCGGCTTTACCACCGGCGGCGTTGCCGGTCTGACCACGCTCGAGTTTGAGCCGGGCATGGTCTACCATGACCTCAAGGCGGCGATGGACGTCTTTTCGCCCTACCGCGATGAGACCGGTGCGGTCATTCATTACCACCACCACGATACCTGGCACGATGATAACGGCTCGTCGCACATCAAGGCGGCGCTGCTCAGCCCGTTTATCGTTATCCCGTTCGTGAATGGCGAGATCACCATCGGCCCGTGGCAGAATCTGACCCTTGTGGAGTGCGATACCCGCAACCGCGTGCGGGATATTGTCTTTCAGGTGATGGGAGAATAATTCCTTTCTGATTAGGAATGGTAAAACAAAGCCCCGGTTTCGTCGCTTGACAAAACCGGGGCTTCGCGCTATAATATAGCTGACAAACGGCGGCTCTTGTAGGGAGAGCAGTCGTTCCTCAGTTCGATTTTTAGTCGAGAAGAAGCCGCTCTCTTTTAACTACCGGAGGGCGGTTATTTCTTTAAGTATCCGAGGATACCAAAGATAACCGAGCAGAGCAAATCAAGCAGTCCAATGACTTCCAGAATTGTCATGCAGATCACCTCCCTTCTATGGGGAGGAACAACCTTTATTCACCGTTTGCTGCCTTGATTATAGCATATCGTAATATGTACTGTCAATAAACCGTCCTTTTGGGCGGTTTTTGTGTTTAACTTCTCCTCACGCACCGCGCAGCAGGAAAGATTAGCGTCCGCTAACCAAATAGCTTTTCTTTTTTCGATAAATGTGGTATAATATAAGCGTTCGAAAAATTTAAGTACGGTTTGGGAATCCCTGTGCCGTGCATAGAAATGGAGCGACAAAGCATGACTAAAATTGATATTATTTCCGGTTTTCTGGGTGCCGGCAAGACGACTCTCATCAAGCGTCTGCTGGCCGATGCGCTCAAGGGTGAGCAGGTTGTTCTGATCGAGAACGAGTTCGGTGAGATCGGCATTGACGGCGGCTTCCTCAAGGATGCCGGCATTGTTGTAAACGAGATGAACGCAGGCTGCATCTGCTGCTCGCTGGTTGGCGACTTCGGCAAGGCGCTGCACGATGTTGTGGACCGGTACCATCCGGACCGCATCCTGATCGAGCCGTCCGGCGTCGGCAAGCTGTCGGACGTTATCGCTGCGGTACAGAACGCGCACCTCGAGGTACAGCTGAACAGCTTCGTCACGGTTGTTGACGCGCTCAAGGCCAAGATGTATCTCAAGAACTTCGGTGAGTTTTTCGAGAATCAGGTGGCGCATGCCGGTGCCATCCTGCTGTCCCGCACGGCTGAGTGCCCGGAGAAGCGCCTCGACGAGACCGTTGCCATGCTGCGCGGCCTGAACGAGCACGCCCGCATCGTCACCACCCCGTGGAAGGATTTGACCGGCGAGCAGCTGCTCTCCACCATGGAAGGCAGCCGCGACCTCGTTGCGGAGGTTCTCGAGGAGATCGCGCACGAGACGCACCACGAGCATCATCATCACCACCATGACCATGAGCACGAGCACGAGCATGACCACGAGCACGAGCATCATCATGAGCACGATGAGCACTGCACCTGCGGCTGCCACGACCATGACCATCACCACGAGCACGACCATGACCACGAGCACGACCATGACCACGAGCACGACCATGACCACGATGCTGACGAGGTATTCACCTCCTGGGGCAAGGAAACGACCCGCAAGTACACCGAGGACGAGCTTAACGCGGCACTTACCGCGCTCGGTGATGTTACGCTCGGCACCGTACTGCGTGCAAAGGGCATCGTTCCGTGCGCAGACGGCGGCGAGTGGCTGCACTTTGACTACGTTCCGGGCGCACCCGAAATTCGCCGCGGCACTGCCGATTACACCGGCCGTCTGTGCGTCATCGGCTCCGAACTGGATGAGGAGCGCATCGCTGCTCTGTTCGGCGTAAACGAAAAGTGAGGTAACCAGATTATGGCTAACGAACCCATTCCGGTATACGTCTTTACCGGCTTTTTGGAGAGCGGCAAGACAAAGTTCATTCAGGATATTCTCGCGGACCCGAACTTTACCGAGAACGAGCGCACGGTGCTGCTGCTGTGCGAGGAGGGCATCGAGGAGTACGACGAGAAGTGGCTGCTGCACTACGGCACCGCGCTTGTGCCCATCGAGTCCGAGGATCGTCTGACGCCGAATATCCTCAAGCGCGTGGAGCAGAAATACCAGCCGGACCGCATTCTTGTTGAGTACAACGGCATGTGGAAGCTGGAAAAGCTGATGCAGGCATTTCCAGCCCGCTGGGAGCTGTACCAGATCGTCACCACGGTCGATGCGACCACGTTTGAGCTGTATTCCAACAACATCGGCCCGATGATGTTCGAGCATATCACCACTGCGGATCTGGTTGTGTTCAACCGCTGCACGGACGAGCTGAAGGATATGCTGTACAAGAAGAACATCAAGGCGATGAACCCGCGTGCGGCAATCTATCTGGATGACGTGAACGGCAATTCCGAGGACTATGCCCGCAATATGCCGCTGCCGTTTGATGTGGATGCGGATATCATTGACATTCAGCCGGAGGACTACGGTCTCTGGTACATCGACGCCACCGGCGACCCGATGAAGTATGACGGCAAGACCGTCCGCTTTCTTGCCCAGGCATACGTCGGCAAGGATGTGCCCGCCGACAGCTTCGTGCCCGGCCGCTTCGGCATGGTCTGCTGTGCGGATGACGTCACCTTCCTCGGCTTCCTCTGCCGCTATCCCGACCGCGATCAGCTGCATAACCGCGACTGGGTCAAGGTAACGGCGTCCATCACCGTCGAGGAGCTGCCGCAGTACCGTGGTCCCGGTCCGGTGCTGCATGCCATCACGGTAGAACCCGCCGAAAAGGCGAAGGAAGATATCGTTTACTTTAACTGAATCTTCTCCATACAACGTAAAAAGAGACGAGCCTGCCTGGTTCGTCTCTTTTTCTGCTATAACAACAAAAACCGCCCGAAAGGACGGTTTATTGACAATATTCTGTCGTATATGCTATACTGTAAGCGGATGTTGTTCCGATAGCGGTCAGACCTTCTTTCTTTCCTCGGTTTGGGGAGGAAAGGAGGTGTCGCAAATGCAGAAGAAATTGCTTCGGCTTTTCGTATGTGCAGTAATCCTGCTGTACATTTTCTGTATAAAAGCGCACTGACCGCTCGATTAGGCCCGAACGGTCAGTGACTAAAAATCGCTAATCAATTAAGGTCTGACTGCCTGAACAGCATCCCTTGGGTATATTATACCCGAGCAGCCCCGGTTTTGTCAAGTGCGGCAAAGCCGGGGTTTTGCTTTGCATGCAGCGATTACTGCCTGCTGATTGCTAATTTCTAATTAGAAAAGCATGTCCCCCGCCACACAGCAGTGACGGGGGACAAAGACAAAAGGGGGGATACAGACGATTCATAAACCCATGAACGTCTAACGAAAGTCACAGTGGTTAGCTTGAGGGATTAGCCAATGCCACCGTACATAATGCCGAGGATCAGTGCAGCAATTGCACAGATAACGTATACCCACTTACCAAGCGGGAAGAACCAGCTGCCGATGGGCTTCTTAGCGCCTTCGTTAACAGCAGCAAGTGCCTTTTTCTTGCCGAGTACCCAGAAGAACATGATGCCGGCCAGAGCAGCGCCGAGCGGGCAGATGTAAATGGAAACAACGTCCATCCACTGAGAGGTCCACGGCTGGATTGCGATGGAAACGACCAGACCGATCACACCAATGGTGCCAACGGCTGCTGCGCGCTTGAACTTGAACTGCTCCTGCAGGAAGGCGATCGGTGCCTCGTACAGGTTTACGATAGAGGATACGCCTGCGAACAGTACGCAGATGTAGAAGATCGCGCCGATGATACGGCCAGCAGGCATTGCGTTGAATACATTTACGAGGTAAACGAACATCAGGCCGGGGCCGCCGGTTACGTCGCGGATGCCTTCGCCCAGAACAACTGCCATTGCCGGAATGATAACGATTGCTGCCAGCAGAGCTGCAAGGGTATCAAATACTGCTACGTTGCGTGCGGAGGACGGGATATCCTCGCTCTTGGACAGGTAGGAACCGTAGATTACAGAACCGTTGCCTGCAACAGACAGGGAGAAGAACGCCTGACCGAATGCAAATACCCACAGGTCGGGCTTAGCCAGACCGGCCGGATTCAGGGTCAGAATGTACTTATAGCCTTCGGATGCGCCGGGCAGAGTGCCGATGTAGACTGCCAGTACGAGGAACAGACCGAACAGAACAGGCATCATGACCTTGTTTGCCTTCTCAATGCCGCCTGCAACGCCCATTACCATGATGGCGAGGGAAACTACCAGTGCAACGATCTGCCATACGCCGTTGCCGATGCCGAAGAAGCCAGCCGACGCCATTGCCTTGAGGGCTTCGGGAAGCGTTTCTGCCTCCGGTGCGGTCATGCCGAAGGTGCCGCCGATTGCGCCCATATCCGTGCCGAGATTGAACAGGCTGCCGGAGAGGGACATGAAGGTGTACTTGAAGATCCAGCCGAGAACGACCGTGTAGCCGATTGCCAGCATCAATGCACCGATGATCGGGATTGCGCCGATCGCCTTACCGGATTTCTCACTGCCGGTGCGCTCCTTGGTACACATACCGAACGCACCAACCGGACCTGCGGCTGCACGACGGCCGAGAGCGAACTCCTCGATAACGCCGGTACTGCCGATCAAAATTACAAAGATAAAATAGGGAAGCAGGAAGGTCATGCCGCCGTACTTCTGCACCATGATCGGGAAACGCCAGATGTTGCCCATACCAACCGCAGAGCCGATACATGCCAGAATAAAACCCCATTTACTCTGGAAACCATCTCTTTGTTCTAAGTTTTTAGGCTCTTTACTCATTATCTTACACCCCTTTAATGTGTAAATGGATAGAAAAAGGGCGTCCTCTTTGCCGCAGAAACTGTTTAGTTTTCTGGGAAAAAGAACGCCCTTGTCCTTTGCTTTCCTGTGCACTTTCCACGCGGCACAGGTTACGCCCTGATTATCAAGTTATAAAAAGGTCAGGAGAAATTCCTGTTATGCAATGCCGCAGCGCCTTTGCTGCGGCATTGGCGGGAATACCGCACAATTTATGCAATTATGCGGTATCGCCTTTCACGAAAGGATAGAACAGGGAATTATTTCTCTTCGTTCGGGTACGGCTCCAGGAATGCATGGAAGTGACGCATCGGCAGCTTGTGGCCCCAAACGATACGCATGTTCGGGATGGACTCACGATCCTCGTACAGAGCCTTAACAGCTGCGATTACATAGTCCAGATGCTCCTTGGTCAGACGGCTGCGGTCGATTGCGAAGCGAACTACGTTAGCCAGCTCAGCCTGCTGCTCCGGAGTCTTCAGGTCATACTCCATGGAGAAGTCGCCCAGCTCGGATACACGGATACCATAGCGGCGGATCAGCTCAAGAGAGAAGCCGGTGCCTGCGAAGGTGGTGTGATCGCGCTTGCCGTCGAAGAACTCGTCCATGTTGATGTATACAGCGTGGCCGCCTGCCGGCAGTACAACGCCCTTGACGCCAGCCTTGTAGAAGCCCTGTGCCAGATACTCGCACTGGGATACACGGTCATGCATATAGCCGAAGTCGCAGGACTCGTACAGACCAGCTGCCAGAGCCATGATGTCACGGCCGGACATGCCGCCGTAGGAGTCGTTGCCGTAGCAGGAGATCTGCTTAACCTTGATCAGAACGCCAACGTCGGTCTTAACGGTGCCGTCTTCGTTGAAGTCGGAGAACTTCTGCCAGAACAGGCCCTTATCGCGGAATGCCAGCATGCCGCCCATGTTAGCGTGGCCGTCCTTCTTAGCGGACATGGTGAATGCGTCGCAGTAAGAGAACATCTCGGTAGCGATCTCAGCGATGGACTTGTCAGCGTAGCCTTCCTCGTTCATCTTGATGAAGTAAGCGTTCTCAGCCCAGCGAGCGGTATCAAATACCAGCGGGATGTCGTACTTATGAGCTACGCGGTTGATCTCGCGCAGGTTGCCCATGGATACCGGCTGACCGCAGATCGGGTTGTTGGTGATGCAGGTGAATACCAGCGGTACGTTCTCCGGACCAACAGAGGTGATCAGCTGCTCGAGCTTCTCGATGTCCATGTTGCCCTTGAACGGGTTCTTCTCGTAGGAGCCGCCTTCCGGAATTTCGTACAGCAGTTCCTTGTTGTACAGGTTACGCGGAACAGAGCCCATCTGCTTGATGTTGCCCTCGGTGGTATCGAAGTGACCGTTAGACGGAATGGTGAATACCTTGCCCGGATGACGAGCAGCCAGGATCTTCTTAACGATTTCCATCAGAACAGACTCAGCTGCACGGCCCTGCTGGATAATGAAGGAGTTCGGACGCTCCATCTGAGCTGCGCCGCCGTTGAACAGGCCGCCTTCGTACTCGCACAGATAAACTTCGTCCATCATCTTCTCGATGTCACGGCAGTCGGTGCGAACGAGGTCGATGATCTTCTTCCAGTTCTTCTCGCCGCCGCGCTCGAAGATGTCGCGGAAGGTGTCGAGCAGAACGTAATAACCGGTGTTGCGGCCGTAAGCCTCGTCGCCGAGGAACAGGGTAGCCAGCTGCTGGTTGGTCATTGCGGTGGTGCCGGAGTCGGACAGCATATCAACGGTCAGCATGCCGGACGGGAATGCGAACTCGTTCCAGTGCGTTGCATTCAGTGCGCGCTCGCGCTGCTCAACGGTTGCCTGCGGAAGATCGCGTACAGCGTATGCACAGTGCTGCGGCATTGCTACATCCAGCGGATAGTGCTTCTCGTTCTTGTTCATTTTTCATTACCTCCATAAAATCGTGCGTTTTACGCCGTTTGTGTTTTGGAGGTACCCCGGTTGTCAAAGCCGTTTTTCCGGTTCCGGCCTTGCTTAGCGGACAGCACCTTTCTTTTTGGCTGTTTTCTTTTCTTTTCTGGTTTGCCTTACGGCAGGAGAGCGGTTACCTCAATCTCGACGAGAGCGTCCTTGGGAAGTCTTGCAACCTCCACAGCGGAACGTGCCGGGTAGCTGCCTTCACCGAAGAAGGTGGCGTAAACCTCGTTCATCGCGCCGAAATTGTTCATGTCGCTCAGGAAGACGGTAGTCTTGATCACCTGATCCATACCGGTTCCTGCCTCAGCAAGGATTGCCTTTACATTGGTGAGCGACTGCTTGGTCTGTGCTGCGATCCCTTCCGGAAAAGCACCGGTTGCGGGATCGATCGGAAGCTGACCCGAAGTAAATACGATACCGTTTGCTGCAATTGCCTGTGCATACGGGCCGATAGCTGCGGGTGCGTGTTCCGAACAGATAACCTTTTTCATTTCCTGCTCAGCCTCCTTTCGTCCTTTCGTGAGATAAATTTATCACTTTTCAAATTCTTTGTCAAGACGTATTTGTGCAGTTTGGATGAATGAATAAAAAAATCTCGCGTATTTATCAATATTATCAACAACTGTTGTGGAATAATGATAATTTCGGACAGACTTTTTGTACAAAAATACTGCGTAAAATATTTACTTTTTTCACCTTGCACTTAGAAAAGTTTATTATTTTACAGAACATGGTAATTAAAGCGCGAATTTATAAAAAAATTTTGTTATCCTACTAAAACAATGCGATGAAGAATTCGTGAAGAATCGCAGGGAGAGCGGCATTGCTGCGGAAAGTGATAAAAATTCCGACACCGCTCAACCGGTGCAGAGAAAAGACATCCCGCGTTTGCACTTCAAATAAAAGCCTGCGTATGCTATAATAAATTGGATTACATTTCACAGGGAGGTGCACCGCATGCCGGACGAAAAACTCACCGCCTACCGCGGCGGCAAGGCGCTTCGCCGCGGCTGGACAACCGGCTCGTGCGCGGCGGCGGCCTCGCAGGCGGCGGCTGTGCTGCTGCTGACCGGAATCGCGCCGCCGGAGATTCACCTGCACACGCCGGGCGGCATCACCTTCTGCCTGCCGGTCGAGGACGCGCATATGAGCGGAAACGCGGCTGTCTGCACCGTCCGCAAGGACGCGGGCGACGACCCGGACATCACAAACGGGGTCCGCATCACGGCTTCCGTGCGCCGAATCGAAAAGGGCGTTACCATAGAGGGCGGCGCCGGCGTCGGACGAATTACCCGCCCGGGACTGGCGATGCCGGTCGGAGAAGCGGCGATCAATCCCGGTCCGCGGCAGCAGATTGCGGACGCGGTGCACCGTGCCGCAGAACAGAACGGATATGACGGCGGCTTTTCCGTTACCATTTCGGTGAAGGACGGCGAGACACTTGCCACCCAGACCTACAATGGCCACCTCGGCATCGTCGGCGGCATCTCTATCCTCGGCACGAGCGGCATTGTCGAGCCGATGAGCGAAAAGGCGCTCGTGGACACCATCCGATTGGAGCTGGACAGCCTGTACGCGCAGGGACAGCGCATTGCGTTCCTGTGCCCGGGCAACTACGGCGCGGATTTCGCGCGGGACACGCTCGGCCTTGACCTTGAACGCGCGGTCAAGTGCTCCAACTTCATCGGTGAGGCGTTCGACCATGCGGCGTACCGCGGCTATCCCGAGATCCTGCTGGTCGGGCACGCCGGAAAGCTGGTCAAGATGGCTGCAGGCGTGATGAACACGCATTCATCGGTCGCAGACGCACGGCAGGAGATTTTCACCGCGCATGCGGCACTGTGCGGCGCACCGCGCGAGACACTCGAAGGACTGATGGCCGCCATCTCGGTGGACGCGTGCGTGGAGCTGCTGGACGAAGTGAATCTGCGTCAGCCCGTCCTGTCGCGCATTGGCAGGGAGATGGAAACCCGCATCGCCCTGCGCATGAAGGGGCAGGCGCGCGTGGAATTCATCATGTTTACCGGAAAATACGGCGTGCTGGCCGAGTCAGCGGGCGCGCGCGCACTCTGTGAGAGGTTGAAGCTGCAATGAAGGGTATTTTATATGGAGTCGGCGTCGGTCCGGGCGATCCGGAGCTGCTGACCGCCAAGGCGATCCGGCTGCTGCGCGAGTGCGATGCGGTCGCCGCACCGAAGTCCGCCGACGGCAGACAGACCGCACTGGATATTGCTTCGCCGTACATCGGGCAGGACAAGTCAATCCTGCTGTTCGATATGCCGATGACGCACGACAGGCAGGCGCGAAATGCCAGCCACAACGCGGCGGCAGACGCGCTCTGTGCGCTGCTCGACGAGGGCAAGACCGTGGTGTTTCTCACGCTCGGCGACCCGACGGTATATTCCACATACTGGTATGTACACAAGCGTGTTGCCGCCCGCGGCTATGCAGCCGAGCTGGTGCCCGGCGTGCCGTCCTTCTGTGCCGCGGCTGCCGCCATGGGCCGCGCCCTGTGCGAGGACGGCGAAATGCTGCACATCATTCCGGCCACGCACGGCAGGGCGGAGGAAGGGCTTGCGCTCTCCGGCAGCAAGGTGCTGATGAAGACCGGAAAGAGTGTATTGGAGGTGCGCGAACTGCTCCGGCAGCGCGGCGAACTCGGCAGCGCGGCACTGATCGAGCGGGTCGGTATGGACGGTCAGCGGCTGATCGAAGATTTAGATGCGCTTGAACAGCCGAGCGGCTATTTCTCTATTATATTGGTAAAGGAGCAAAGCGAATGATCTATTTTGTGGGTGCAGGCTCGGGTGCGCCCGACCTGATCACGGTACGCGGCGCACGTCTGCTGAGCGAGGCAGATGTGATCGTTTACGCCGGTTCGCTGGTCAATCCGGCACTTCTGGAGTATAAAAAGGACGGATGCGAGGTATACAACAGCGCGAAGATGACGCTCGAGGAGGTCATCGCCGTGATGGCGCCTGCCGCGAAAGCGGGCAAAACGGTCGTGCGTCTGCACACCGGCGATCCGTGCGTGTACGGTGCGCATAGAGAGCAGATGGACGAGCTGGATAAACGCGGGATTCCCTACGAGGTCTGCCCGGGCGTGTCCTCGTTCTGCGGCGCGGCAGCGGCACTCAAAGCCGAGTACACACTGCCGAATGTCAGCCAGTCGGTCATCCTGACGCGCATGGAGGGCCGCACGCCCGTGCCCGAAAAGGAGCAGATCGAGGCGTTCGCGGCACACGGAGCCACCATGGTCATCTTCCTGTCGGCGGGTCAGCTGGCGCGCCTGTCCGAGCGGCTGATCGCGGGCGGATATGCGCCGGATACGCCTGCGGCTATCGTGTACAAGGCCACCTGGCCGGACGAAAAGGTCGTGCGGACAACGGTCGCAGACCTCGCCGAAGCCGGTGCGCGGGAGGGCATCACCAAGACTGCGCTCATCACGGTGGGCGGGTTCCTCGGCACCGAGTACGAGCGCTCCAAGCTGTACGACCCGACCTTTACGACCGAATTTCGTGAGGCAAGCCGATGAAGCACGCAAAATTTGTATCCTTTACCCTGTGCGGCGCACAGACTGTGCAAAAGGCGGTAAAGCTCCTGCCGGATTTCCGGTGTGAGCGGTATGCGCGGACGGTGGATGCGTCGCTCTCTGGCACGAGCCTGAAGCGCTTTGCGCAGCAGGCGATGGTCGATTGCGACCTGATCGTGTTCGTGGGCGCGACCGGAATCGCGGTACGCGCAGCGGCGCCGTATTTGATGGGAAAAGCCTATGATCCGGCGGTAATCGTCATTGACGAGCAGGGAAAATTCGTGATTCCGCTCCTGTCCGGACATATGGGCGGCGCCAACGAGATTGCAAAAACACTTGCGGAAGGTCTGCAGGCTGTGCCGGTGCTCACCACCGCGACCGACGGTCGGCAGGTGTTCGCCGTGGACACCTGGGCAAAAGCACACAGCTGTGCAGTCCTGGAGCCGCACTATATTAAATATGTATCCGGTGCGCTGCTCAGAGGGGAAACCGTGGGCGTTCGCTCGGATTTTCCGATAGACGGGCTGCTGCCTGCCCATATTGACCTGAAACGGGATGCCGAGAGCGGTTTTGTCATCTCGCTTCGCACAGACGCACAGCCGTTTGCACACACGCTGCATCTCGTGCCGCGGATTGCATATCTCGGCATTGGCTGCCGCAAGGGCACGAGCGCGGATGCCATCAAGCAGACGGTTCAGGCGGCGCTTGCATCGGCAAAACTGCCTTGTCAGGCGATCTGCGGCGCGGCGAGCATTGATATCAAGCAGAATGAGCCGGGTTTGCTGCTGTTTTGCGAAAAGCACGGACTGTCGTTCCGCATCTTTACGGCCGAGCAGCTGCAGGACGCACAAGGCGAATTCAGCCGGTCGGCGTTCGTGCAGCAGACCGTCGGCGTAGATAATGTGTGCGAACGCGCGGCTGTGTGCGCGGCACAGAACGGCACACTTATCTTGCATAAATTCGCGCAGAACGGCGTGACGGCGGCTGTCGCTGTGCCGGACTGGCGCGTGTGCTTTGAAGAACGGGAGGACGAAGCATGAAGCTGTATTGCATCGGCATCGGGCCGGGCGGCGAGGAGCAGATGACGCTGCGCGCGGTGCGTACTCTGGAAAAATGTGACTGTGTGGCAGGCTATGGCCTGTACCTCGATTTGATCGAGAACCTCATTTCGGGAAAGGAACGCATCGAATCCGGCATGACGCGCGAGGTTTTGCGCTGCAAAGCGGCGATTGAGGCGGCAAAACAGGGCAAAACGGTCGCAGTCGTGTCCTCGGGAGACGCCGGTGTGTACGGCATGGCCGGCCTGCTGCTCGAGCTTTGCGAGCACGAGCCGAACCTCGAGGTCGAGGTTATTCCGGGCATCACGGCGGCCTGCTCGGGCGGCGCCGTGCTCGGCTCGCCACTGACATGCGACTTTGCGTGCATCAGCCTGTCCGACCTGCTCACACCGTGGGACAAGATCGAGCAGCGTCTGCGCGGCGCAGCGGCCGGCGATTTCTGCATCGTGCTGTACAATCCGTCGAGCAAAAAACGCACCGACCATCTGCGCCGTGCCTGCGATATTCTGCTGGAGATTGTACCGCCGGAGACTGTCTGCGGTCTGGTGCGCAGCATTGGCCGAGAAGGCGAAAGCTGCACGCTTACAACGCTCGGTGAGCTGCGTGATACACAGGTCGATATGCTGACCACCGTGTTTGTCGGAAACAGCCGTACGCGCGTGATGGACGGCCGCATGGTCACGCCGAGGGGGTATCGCGGCGTATGAAGCTGATGATTTTCTCCGGTACGACAGAAGGACACGATTTGTGCCGGTTTTTGTCGAAAAAGAGCGTGCAGGCAGATGTTTTCGTTGCCACAGAGTATGGTGCGGCGGTGATGGAGCCGATGGCGGGAATCACGGTTCACGAGGGCCGCTTGGATGAGCGGGAGATGGAAAAGCGATTGACCTCGGATACGCTGCTCATCGATGCAACGCATCCGTATGCAGCGGCTGTGACCGACAATCTGCGGGCGGCCTGCGCGAAATCGGGCGCACGCTACGAGCGTCTGCTGCGGCCTGCCCTGCCTTATCAGAACTGCGAAATCGTGCTGGACACAGCCGCCGCAGTGGACTGGCTGAACGCGCACGAGGGCGCGGTCCTGCTCACCACAGGAAGTAAAGAACTGGAAGCGTACACGGCGGTGCAGGACTTCCAAACGCGCCTGTTCCCGCGCGTGCTGCCGACCGCCACGGTGCTCGAAAAGTGCGCCGCACTCGGCTTCCCGGGCGCGCACATCATCGCCATGCAAGGTCCGTTTTCGCAGGCGATGAACGCGGCGCTGCTGCGCGAGACCGGCGCAAAAATCCTCGTGACCAAGGATACCGGCGTGTCCGGCGGCTTTGCGGAGAAGGTCGCGGCAGCCGAGGAGGTCGGCGCAAAGGTACTGGTCATTGCGCGTCCGCGTATGGAAAACGGCAAAAATCAGGCGCAGATGCAGGCATTTTTGACGGAATTGCTCGGTTTACGGAACGAAAAGCAGCATCGGGAATTTTTCATCATCGGCGCAGGCATGGGCACGGCGGACACGCTGACCGGCGAAGCCGTCCGCACGCTTGCAGCCGCAGAGGAAGTATTTGCCACAAAACGGCTCGCATCGCTGTCGCCCAAGGCAGAGGTGTGTGCGTTCTCAGAGCTGGCTGAGCGGGCAATTTCCGGTCATGCCCGGCACACGGCGCTGTTGGTTTCCGGCGACGTAGGATTCTTCAGCGCGGCCGGAAAGCTGCGCGAGCGGCTCCTGCCATACGGCGGGGTAACACTCGTGCCGGGATTGTCAAGCATGCAGTATATGTGTGCGAAATGCGGCATTTCCTACGAAAATCTGTGTTTTAAGAGCCTGCACGGTCGCACAGGAAATATTCTCGGTGCCATAAGTTACCATGCGGCAACATTTGCGCTGACCGGCGGCGAGAACAACGCGCAGGCGGTTTGCAACAGCCTTACGGACGCGGGATTGGGCGCGCTGCCCGTTCATCTCGGGGAAAATCTTGGCGCGGAAAATGAGCGGATTGTGCACGGCACAGCCGCGGAGATCGCGCAGCTTTCGTGCTCGGATTTAGCGGTTCTGCTGATCGAAAACCCGCGTGCGGCGAACAAAAACGAACCGATTCGAGATGAAATGCTCACGCGCGGAAAGGTGCCGATGACCAAGGAAGAGGTTCGGTGGGTGTCGGTGAACCGCCTGACTGTCCGACCGACCGATACGGTCTGGGACGTGGGTGCGGGCACCGGCGCGGTCACGCTCGAGCTGGCGCGCAAGGCCAGCGACGGCACGGTTTACGCCGTCGAGCGAAAGCCGGAAGCGGTCGCGCTCTTGCACGAAAACCGCACAAAACTCGGCGGATATAATGCAAAAATCATTGAAGGATTTGCGCCGGAGGCGCTGGAGGACCTTCCGGCACCGGACTGCGTGTTCGTCGGCGGGAGCGGCGGCAGAATGCGGGAGATTCTGGCACTTGCCAGGGAGAAAAATCCGGAAGTCCGCGTGGTCGTGAACGCGATTGCGCTCGAGACCTTGTTTGCGGCGCAGACGGCCTTGAAGGAATTGGGATTTACTGACATCGAGGTCACACAGTTGGCGGCCACGCGCGGCAAGCCGGTCGGCGCGTACACCATGCTGACTGCGAACAATCCGGTGTTTATTCTGTCCGGGAGGGCCGCAAATGACACAAAATAATGCACCAAGACTGCTGCTTGCGGGCACCGGCAGCGGCTGCGGCAAGACGACGGTCACGACCGCGATTCTGCGGGCGCTGCAGCGCCGCGGCGTAACACTCAGCGCGTTCAAGTGCGGTCCGGACTACATCGACCCGATGTTCCACACGGCGGTTTTGGGCGTTCCGAGCCGCAATTTAGACCTTTTTTTCGAGGACGAGGCCGGTATTCGCAGTCAGCTTGCGCGGCATATCCGGCCGGACGGTTTCGGCGTGATCGAGGGCGTCATGGGCTTTTACGACGGCGTTTCCGGTACAACGGATACGGCTTCGGCGGCGCATCTGGCCCGCGCAACCGGCACGCCTGCGGTGCTGATCGTGCGGCCTAAGGGGCAGTCGCTGTCGCTTGCGGCACAGATTCACGGGTTCCGCACATTTGCGGAAAATACGCTTGCAGGAGTGATTTTAAACGGCGTTTCGGCGGGAATGTACTCGTTTTACAAACAAATTGCAGAGAAAGCAGGACTGCCTGTGCTCGGCTTTTTGCCGCCGGTTCCAGAGGCCGAAATACCTGACCGCCACCTCGGTCTGGTGACGGCGGACGAGCTGTCCGACCTGTGTGAGAAAATTGATTGGCTCGCGGATGCGGCAGAGGAAGGCATTGACATCCACGCGTTGTGTGCATTAGCACAGACGGCGAAACCGCTGGCCGATACGCACATGCCGCTCGCTCGTGTTACCGATTTTCCGGTGCGGATCGCGGTAGCGAAGGACCGCGCATTCTGCTTCTATTACGAGGATAACTTCGATGTGCTGCGTGAACTGGGGGCAGAGCTTGTGCCGTTTTCGCCGCTCACAGACGAGCGGCTGCCGGAGAATATTGATGGCCTGTATCTCGGCGGCGGCTATCCGGAATTATATGATAAACGGCTTTCAGAGAATGAAATCATGCGGAATTCTATCAAAAAAGGGATTCAAAACGGATTGCCGACAGTTGCAGAATGCGGCGGATTTCTTTATCTGCTGCAGTCGCTCGACGGCGTGGAAATGGCAGGCGTGCTGCCGACTTCGGCGCACATGACGCGCAGGCTGCAGCCGTTCGGCTATGTCACTCTCACGGCAAACAGTGATAACCTGCTGTGCGAAGCCGGTGGACAATTTCCTGTGCACGAGTTCCATTATGCACAGGCTGTGGATAATGGAACAGATTTTCGCGCGGTCAAGCCAAACGGGCGCGCGTGGGACTGTGGCTTTGCGACGGATACGCTCTACGCAGGATTTCCGCATTTGTATTTCCGTGCGAAAACTGAAATTGCAGCGAATTTCGTCCGAAAATGCGCAGAAAGGAGCGGAAAATGACACTTGAACAGACTATTTCTGCCATTCGGCCGCTGGATGAGAAAAGCATGACGGCGGCGCGAAATCGTTTTGCAAATATTGCCATGCCGCTCGGCGGACTGGGGCTTCTGCAGGACGCAATTGTGCAGCTTGCAGGTATTCTCGGTCAACCGGTGCCGGATATTTCCAGACGCGCGGCGGTAGTTTTCTGCGCGGACAACGGCGTGGTCGCGGAGGGCGTGACGCAGTGCGGGCAGGAGGTGACAGCCACGGTCGCGGAAAATATGGGCCACGGCGAGTCCACCGTTTGTCTGATGGCAAAACATCTCGGAATGGACGTATTTCCGGTCGATATTGGTGTTGCGCGGCCGATAAAGAACGAGAAAGTGCTGCAATTTGCCGTTCGGCGCGGAACTGCAAACTTTGCGCATGAGCCTGCCATGACGCGGAAAGAGGCGCTCGAAGCGGTCGAAATCGGCATTAAAATGGCGGAAATGTGTGCCGAAAAGGGATATTCGCTGCTCATTGGCGGCGAAATGGGCATCGGCAACACGACTACGAGCGCGGCAGTCACGGCGGCGCTCACCGGCGCGGAGGCTGCGGCGGTCACAGGACGCGGAGCGGGTCTGTCAACGGCCGGTCTGGAGCGGAAAATCGCAGTGATCGAGGCGGCGCTGGCGCTTCACAAACCCGACTCGAATGACTCGATCGACGTGCTGCACAAGGTCGGCGGTTTGGATATCGCGGGTCTGTGCGGTCTGTATCTGGGTGCGGCGGCGCAGCGCATTCCGGTCGTACTGGACGGCGTGATTTCGTGCGCGGCGGCGCTTCTCGCCGTGCGATTGTGTCCGCAGTCTGTGCATTTTATGGTCGCAGCGCACAGATCGGACGAACCGGCGAGCATTTTGCTGCTCGATGCACTCGGCAAGCGGCCGTTCCTGACGGCGGGCATGCACCTCGGGGAGGGGACAGGCGCGGCGGCCGGCGTGGCGCTTTTGGATCTGGCACTGGCGCCATATCGGGAAATGGTGAGCTTCGCGGACATTGGAATAGAGGCATATCAGCCGCAAAAGTAGTTGTTTGTCTGACAGATAGCACAAATTTTTATAGAAATATTGTGTGTAACGCCGATAAATGCGATCTGCCCGCATTCTTTACAGGAATACTGCGTGCAGCAAAAAGCACCGAGCGTTAACTCGGTGCTTACGGTTCAAATTTTTAGCATTTCAGAGCTTCATCCGCGATATTTGCGGTGATTTTGTTGTAGAACTCCTGCTTCTGCACATCGTTTTCAAACGCTGAGAACGGCACGATGACCGCGGAGAATTCATCAACAAAAATATAATAATGCTTGTCATCGGTTGCGGTGCGCTGAACAGCCGAATACTGGTAAACGGTATCTTCGTTCTCGCCGGACAGCTCGAATTCGCTTTCACGCAGCGTGAGCGTTTTCGGTCCGCAAAGCTGTTTATTCTTTGCGTTCTTGAGGATTTTCTCGATATTTTTGATCATTTTATGACGCATATAGCGCGGTGTGCCCCAGAAGCAGACGGCAGCGAGCGCAACGTAAACCGCGATGGAAACCGGCGTGAGCGTATGCAGCCAGTACATGAGCGCACTGCCGCCGAGAATGACAATAGCCGCGGTGGCGATTCTCATGGTGCGAATGCTGCGTTGAACAATCGCATTATTGTTGTAATAATTCAAATTAAAATCAATAAAATCCTGTTTGGTGATATCGTAATGCAGCTCCATTTTTCCTTACCTCAACTTACTCGGATAAAGCTATTGTATCGAAAATCAGAGCGGATTGCAAGTCTAATTCAGAAAGGGGAGCGAAAATGCTGATTTTAGTGACCGGCGGAGCGGCTTCGGGCAAGTCGGAGCACGCGGAACGGCTGTTGTGTGAAAAAGCACAGAGTCGATTATATCTGGCGACCATGCAGCCGTTCGGCAAGTCTGCAGAGGCGCGGATTGCACGGCATCGGGCGCTTCGTGCGGGAAAGGGGTTCGCTACGGTGGAGAGAACACTTGATTTAGCGAATCTCAGGCTCTCTCAGCAATACGATGGAATTTTGCTCGAGGATTTGGGCAATCTGCTGGCAAACGAGCTGTTTGCGCCGGAAGGCGCAGGCGCAGAATCGGCGTTCGACAGCATTGTTGCAGGCGTGGATAATCTGCAAAAATACTGTGAAACGCTGGTTATCGTTTCCAACGAAATCTTTGCGGACGGCGTGCCGTACCCGCCGGAGACCATGCAGTATATCCGGATTTTAGGAGAACTGCACCAGAAATTAACTGGGAAAGCAGACGCGGTATATGAATCGGTGTGCGGGATTTTACTGTCGGTAAAGGAGGGAAAACAGCCGTGAAAAGTGTAATCAGCGGACTTTTGGTCGCGTTTTCAATGTACTCTGCGATACCTGTTCCACAGGTGAACTGGGAAAAACAGACCATGCGGTGGGCACTTGGCTTCCTGCCGCTCATCGGTGTGCTGATCGGTGCGATAGAGTGGTTCTGGTTCGCGTTTTGCATGCATTTCGGCGCAGCAGGTGTGTTTTACGCTGTGATCGCAGCGCTGATTCCTCTGGCGGTGTCCGGCGGCATTCATCTGGACGGCCTGTGCGACACCTGCGACGCGCTGTGCTCGTTCGGTGACCGGGAAAAGCGGCTGAACATTCTCAAGGACCCGCACGTTGGCGCGTTTGGGCCGCTCTGGCTGATGGCATTCCTGCTGGCCGAGGTTGGCTGTTTTGCCCAGATTTACGACCGGCCTGTGCTTCTTCCGCTGGCATGCACAGGATTTGCTTTCGCACGGACAATGGGCGGGCGCAAGGTGGTTGCTTCACCGTGCGCGAAAGACAGCGGACTTGCACATATCTTTGCGGAAAACAGCGATAAACGCGCGGTATCGCGCATGTTAATTGCTGAATTTGTTCTGTTTGCGGTGCTTCTCGGATTGTGGATATACCGCGTGCCGCACGCGCTTGCTGCGGCGAAAGTGCTCGTTATCGTGCTCGTTGCGTGGTATGCTGTGCATGAGCACATAAGCCGCCGCGTGTTCGGCGGTGTAACCGGAGACCTGGCGGGATTCTGCATCTCGCTGTCGGAACTGATCACGCTTGCGGCAGCAGCGATTGGAGGACTGATTTTATGACCGTGCTCATCATTGGCGGGGCATATCAGGGGAAACGAAAAGTTGCCGAAAACCTGTATGCAGACCTGCCGAGAATTGAAAATCTGCACGAAATTGTGCGAAAAATGCTGAAGGAAGACAAAGACCCGCTGTCACTCGCAGATACGCTGTGCGGACACGTTATCACCTGCGATGAGATCGGCTGCGGCATCGTTCCCATCGACCGTGCGGACGAAAACTGGCGTGAAACGGTTGGTCGCCTGTGCTGTGCTTTGGCACAGAAAGCAGATGCAGTCGTGCGCGTGATCGCAGGCGTGCCGCAATTCATCAAAGGAGAACAACCATGACGATAACCCTTGCCGTGCTGCTCGGCTTCGCGCTCGACTGGCTGCTCGGAGACCCGAAAAAATTGCCGCATCCGGTATGTGCGGTCGGAAAACTCATCTCAGCGGCTGAAAAAGTACTGCGCCGCATCTTTCCCGCAACGCCCGCGGCACTGACATTCGCCGGAATTTTACTCTGGCTCATCACCTGCGGTATGAGCTTTGCCGTGCCGTTTTTCCTTTTGCGCTGGCTGTATCATGTGAACTTCTGGCTCGGTTTTACCGCCGAAACGCTGCTCTGCTGGATGATTTTCGCACGAAAAAGCCTTGCGGACGCCGGTTATCATGTCTACGGCGCGGTTAAACAGTCGCTCGAGGAGGGCCGCAAGGCCATCGCGTGGTACGTCGGCCGCGACACCGCAGAGCTGTCCGAGGAGGGCGTTGTCAAGGCCGCTGTTGAGACCGTGGCTGAGAACCTGACGGACGGTGTGGTCTCGCCGCTCGTGTTCATGCTCATCGGTGGAGCGCCGCTCGGCATGCTGTACAAGGCGGTCAACACGCTGGATTCCATGGTCGGCTATCATAACGAAAAGTATGAGTATTTCGGCAAGTTTTCGGCAAAAATGGACGATTTTTTCAACTTTATCCCTGCCAGACTGTCCGCCCTGTGCATGATCGCCGGTGCCGGAATGCTGCATCTCGATAACCGAAATGCGCTGCGGATTTACCGCCGAGACCGCAATAAGCACAAAAGTCCGAACGCTGGTCAGACCGAGTCCGCGTGCGCGGGCGCGCTGCACATCCAGCTCGGCGGCGATGCCAGCTACTTCGGCAAAATCGTTAAAAAAGCCGCCTTCGGTGATCAGATGCGCCGTGTAGACCGCACGGATATTCTCGCAGCGGTCGATCTGATGACGGCGGCAAGCGTGTTTGCGCTGGTGCTGTGCTGTGTAATCCGCCTGATCGTAAAAAGTTAGGATGCTATGCGGGAGAGAAAACTCGCATTTGAAAGGATGAAAAAATGCTTAATTATGTCCACGGCGGCGATATCCAAACCTACATCGACCGCCACGGCTTCGCGCCGCTCGACCTGTCCGCGAACATCAATCCGTTCGGCATACCGGACGCGGTACGCGCGGCCATGCACAGGGCTGTGGATAACTGCACGCAGTATCCCGACCCGTTTTGCCGCGCCGCGCGGCAGGCGATTGGTGCGAGAGAAGGCGTCAATCCGGATTTTCTGTACTGCGGAAACGGTGCGGCGGATGTGCTCGACCGTCTTGCGGCGGTGCTGAAACCGCGCAAGGTGCTGCTCACCGCACCGACCTTTGCGGAGTACGAGCGCACGCTCTCAGGTGCGGAGATTCGGGTGCATAATCTGCGGAAAACGGACGGTTTTGCGCTCACAGAACGTATTTTGGACGAGATTTCACCGGATTTGGATGCGGTGTATCTCTGCAATCCGAACAATCCGACCGGGCGAACCGCCCAACCGGAGCTCCTGCGGGAAATCGTTCGGAAATGTATAGAAAACGGCGTAAAACCGGTTGTGGATGAGTGTTTCAATGACTTTCTGGAGGACGCCGCGCAGCACACACTGAAAGACCTGCTGGAATCCGATCCCGGCCTGATCATCCTGCGCGCGTACACGAAAATGTACGCCGTGCCCGGTGTGCGCTTCGGCTGGTGCATGACGGCGGACGCGGCGCTGATTGAGAAATTATACCATGCCGGACAGCCGTGGAACGTGTCGGTCATCGCGCAGGCGTGCGCCGTCGCGGCGGCAAACGAGCCGGACTGGGCCGCTGAAACCGCCAAACGCATTGCAGAGGAACGCAGGTTTTTATCCGACGGACTTGCCGCCCACGGACTGACCGTCTTTCCGGGCGAAGCCAACTTCCTGCTGTTCCGCTCAAACGATATCGGATTGCACAAGAAACTCGCTGAACACGGCATCATGATACGAAACTGCGATAATTATCGCGGACTTTCGGCGGGATACTATCGCGTTGCGGTAAAAACGCGAGAAGCGAGTGAGCGGTTACTGCAAATCATTACTAATTATACCCAATGTGAGGTGTAAAATGGCAAAGACAATCATGATACAGGGAACGTGCTCGAATGCAGGCAAAAGCCTTCTCTGCGCGGCCCTGTGCCGGATTTTCCGGCAGGACGGCTACCGCGTTGCGCCGTTCAAGTCACAGAACATGGCGCTCAACTCGTTCATCACGGCGGACGGCAGGGAGATGGGCCGCGCACAGGTCGTGCAGGCCGAGGCGGCGGGTATCGCGCCCGATGTGCGCATGAACCCGATCTTGCTCAAGCCGACAAGCGACGTTGGCTCGCAGGTCATCATCATGGGCGAAGCGCAGGGAAACCGCACCGCGCGCGAATATTGGGGGCATAAAAAGGCGCTTTTGCCCATTATCAAGGACGCATTTGACAGCCTTGCCGCCGAGAACGACATCATCGTGATCGAGGGGGCGGGCAGTCCGGCGGAGATCAATCTCAAGCAGGATGATATTGTCAATATGGGTCTGGCGAAGCTGGTGGATGCGCCTGTTCTGCTGGTCGGCGATATAGACCGCGGCGGCGTGTTCGCGTCGCTGTACGGCACGGTCAAGCTGCTCGATGAGGACGAGCAGGCGCGCATTCACGGTCTCATCATTAACAAATTCCGCGGTGACGTGGAGATTCTGCGGCCGGGTCTGACGCAGCTCGAGGATTTGACCGGCAAGCCGGTCATCGGCGTGGTGCCGTACGGTCATTTTGACATCGACGATGAGGACAGCCTGTCCGAGCGTCTGGACGCAAAGGCTGCTCCCGCACTGGTGAACATTGCGGTGGTAAAGCTGCCGCGTCTTTCCAATTTCACGGATTTTTCCGCACTTTCACGTGTATCCGGCGTGAGCGTCGCGTACACGGACAAACCGGCACAGCTTGCCGGAGCCGATCTGATTATCCTGCCGGGCACCAAGTCCACGCTGGCAGACCTGCGCTGGCTGCGCGAGAGCGGCATGGAGGCGCAGATTCTCAAGGCGCACGCGGCAGGCACACCGGTTTTCGGCATCTGCGGCGGTTACCAGATGATGGGACGCACGGTGTCCGACCCGGACAATACCGAGGGCGGCGGCAGTCTGCGCGGCATGAATCTGCTGCCGATCGACACGGTGTTCCGCCCGAGCAAGACCACGACGCAGACGCGCGGCGCGCTGCTTGAGATTGACGGCGTGCTGTCCGATTTGAGCGGTCTGGCGGTCGAGGGCTACGAGATTCACATGGGCGAAACCATGCGCGACGCGAGTGCAAAGCCGCTCGTTCGATTGCTTCGCAGGGAAGGCGAAATCGAGGACGGCTGTCAGACGGGAAACGCCTTCGGCACCTATCTGCACGGCGTGTTCGATGCGCCGGAGGCGGCGCTGCGGACGGTGCAAGCACTGGCGAGAAAGAAGGGCGTGACGCTCACCGGTGAAGCGCTCGACACACACGCCTACAAGGAGCAGCAGTACGACAAACTGGCGGATTCGGTGCGAAAATCGCTCGATATGGAACAAATTTATCGCATTATGGAGGGGAAAGCATGACAGGACTCATTCATATTTACTGCGGCGACGGCAAGGGCAAGACTACGGCGTCGGTCGGACTGGCGGTGCGCTGCGCGGGCCGCGGAAACAAGGTCGTGTTCACGCAGTTTCTCAAAGATGGGACCTCGGGTGAATGCCGCGTGCTGGCGAAATTGCCCGAAGTGACCGTGATGGCGGCAAATCCGGTCGGCAAGTTCTCCTTCCGCATGACGGAGGCGGAGAAGCGGGAGACAGCGGACGCGCTCACCCGCACCTTCGATGCGGCAACCGGCTTTGCCGTGCGGGAGCACGCGCGGCTGCTCGTACTGGATGAGGTCTGCGCGGCAATCTCGTGCGGCTTTCTGGATGAGAAAACGGTCACGGACTTCCTCGAGACCAAGCCGGATGACCTCGAGGTTGTACTGACCGGACGGGGTCCGTCCGAAGCGCTGCAGGCACACGCGGACTATATTACAGAAATGAAAATGCAGCGGCATCCGTTTGAAAAGGGCATCGCTGCGCGGGAGGGAATCGAATTTTGAACGGATACATGAAGCCGCAGGACATCGAAAAGCGGTCGTTTGAGATCATCACCGCCGAGCTGGGCGAGCGCACGTTTCCGGCGGGCATCGCCGAGGTAGTCAAGCGCGTCATTCACACCACGGCGGATTTTGACTATGCGGACAGCCTTGCGTTTTCGCCGGACGTGATCGAAAAGGCAAAAGCCGCGCTTGCGGCAGGGGCGACGGTGGTCACCGATACCAATATGGCGCTCTCCGGGGTGAGCAAGGTGACGCTGGCAAAGCTCGGCGGAAAGGCGGTCTGCCTGATGGCGGACGAGCAGGTGGCGAGCGAGGCCAAGGCTCGCGGTGTCACGCGGGCGGTCGTTTCGATGGAGCACGCCGCCAAATTGGAAGGCCCGCTCATCTTCGCCATCGGCAATGCGCCGACTGCGCTTATCCGTCTGCATGAGTTGATTGAGGAAGGCATTGTCGCGCCTGCGCTCGTCATCGGCGTGCCGGTCGGATTTGTCAACGTGGTCGAGGCGAAGGAGCTGTTCATCGGCGGGGACACGCCGTATATCATCGCGCGAGGCCGCAAGGGCGGCTCGAATGTAGCCGCGTCCATTGTCAATGCGCTGCTCTATCAGATGGTACATCGAGAAGGCTTTTAAGCAGGAATTAGGAATTGCGTAATGGGTTGGCTGACCGGCGGCGGTTTTTCTCGGCACTCGCTTTCCGGTGCACACGTACCGTGCAGCGGTACGCTCTTTCCGGGCGGAGAGTATTGCCGCAGGCGCACAAAAAGGAGGAAACCAACGGTTTCCTCCTTTTTGTGAATCTTCCTCTTGCCCTTGGATAGCTTGGACGCAGATGGTAAACTGCGTAAGCATAGCAAAGGGGAACGACAGTGGGGTTGCATTTGCGTAGGGGCAGACCAATGTGTCTGCCCATTTCTCTGCCTATACGCAGTGTCAGATACCTTTGTGCTGCATATGTGGGTGAATCCACGCAAGCGCGGCACAAGGTGAATGGTTTGTGTAGCAGTACGTTATCCGAAATGCGAAAAGGTGTTATACCACGCGGAAGAAAAAATCCTCTGCCGTTCTCCTTTTCCACGCTTACGCAGTCTACCATCTGCACCCAAGCCCTCTAAGGGAAAGGTAGGAGTTCAAAGAGGAAGGAAAACCGTAGGTTGTC
>NZ_QUDG01000019.1:0-378 GCF_003474415.1 Butyricicoccus sp. AM05-1
TAATCTTATTGAGCAGTTGAAACGTGGTTGATTGCAATAGGGTCGCCGTACATTCTGACATATTTCAAAAGTCCGAAAACGACCCTATTGACATAGTTTTTCGTTGTTTCAGATGGGTATACCATATTGACATGCTCAAAAAATACCGGCTCTTGATGAGTCGGTATTTTTGTGTTTAGTCATCGTCGATAAGATCGGCGAGCAGGCCGATAATGGTCAGCGCACCGAGAATGACTTTTCCTGCGTTCATCTTTTTATCCCATTTCAGCTGTCAGAGAAATTTTCGACGGCCTCGATAATCAAATCGACCACCGCGCCTACAGCCTGGAAAATTGGGCCTAATGGAATCATAAGCAACATCTTCTTCCCTCAGTACGC
>NZ_QUDG01000019.1:388-29326 GCF_003474415.1 Butyricicoccus sp. AM05-1
CCCTCAGTACGCATAGAGCAGTTCGCCGGTCACTTCATGGAGCAGCGACAGGTCGTAAAGCATTTCCTCGATTTCCTCCTCCGAGCAGCCGTAGTCGAGCAATGCCTGCACTTCATCTGCGCGCACGCCAAACGCTTTGGCAACCGAGAACAGGTCATCATAGTTTTCCGGCGTGTCCTCATAGTAGTCGCGGTAATATGGAGAATAACGCCGCCACCAATGCTCATAACTGGTTTTCGGCGTAAATGCGCTTGTAGTCATACGTCCGGTGCGGTCGATTTTCAGAATTTCACCCTCCTTTGGCTCCAGAATGTCCGTTGGCGCTTTTAACCGCAGCTTTTTGATGGCCTTGCACAGGATTTGCTGTGTCGAGGCGTAAATAAGGTAGCCATCATAGAACATGACGCACAGCGGATTATCGCCAACTACGAACCAGATGGAGTTGTCCTTGTCCAGAACCGTGAAGACAAATGAATCCTCGACTGCTTCAGCCATGGATTGCAGGCTGTCAAAGTCGAGGGTTTTCTGCTGTTCAAGGAGCTGAACGGCAACATAGCTGTCCGTTTCCACGCTTGTCAGCGGAAGGTTTTCTTCTGCGCGCAGTTCCTTGTCATTCCAGAGCACGCCGTTATGCGCGAGAGCAAAGCTGTTGCCGTCAACGTGACCAAGGAACGGGTGATTATTCTGGTTAAACTGCGCATTGCCTTGTGTTGTCATGTGGGTATGCCCCATGACCACGTTTACACCGTGCGGAATGTGGATTTTCATTTTTCGAGCGGGAAGGGGGCGCTTGTAAATCCGCAGACGGTCATTAAAGTTGTACGTGACACCGGTCGCATCCGTGCCGCGGACTTGGCACTCACGCGCTAATGTGTTCAGGATTTTGTTCTTCGTGGAGGTACTCAGGCATTCTTTGAAATCAATTAAACCAAACAAACTGCACATATTATTCCTCCTCGCTTGCATTTACAGGTTCATTAACATAGAGACGGCGCTCCTTGAGATACTAGATCAGCTCCGGTTCGGTGATGTCGTCGAGAAAATCAAACCAGCTCATATCCTGAACCGTGGCGTCGGACATAGCAACAGCCACCTCAACCAGATGATTGACCATCTGCAAAGTCGCTTTTAAGGTATTCAGTTTGAGTGTGCCGCGAAACATTCGGATTTCCACGGTATCCGAATTGGTCAGGTTTACCGCCGTGTAGCGTCCGGCGCAGGAATTCTTTGCGTGGCTCATTTGCTCGGATGGCGTAAGGCGGATTCCATACCGTGCCGCCCAGCGATTCATCTGGGATTGTGTACGGCGGCTGAATCGCAAGAGTTCCGCCCAGAACTTTTCGACGAAGTACAAAAGCCGCGCAATCGCAGCTTCCTGCTGCTCGTAGGTACAGCCGAACGCCAAGCGGGAGATGTGAACGTGCAAGCCGCAAGTTCCTGCCGCATGGCTGAGATAGCCCATGCTCTGCGCCTTGCGGAGGACTTCCGCCCACGGCATTTCGTTCAAATGGTATTCCAGTGGCATAGGATGCGTTACGAGCTCCAAGCCTTCATCCAGACTGCCGTCTGTCTTGATGTAGAGGTTTTCTGCGTCCTTGTTCGCGATGTCGAGCAGCTTCTGCGCGTTGCTGTTTACCGTGCCGCCGTCATCGATTTCGAGCTCCACGCCGAAATGCCGCAGGCCCTTGCCATGAAACACAAGATCCGGTGTGTAATTGTACTCGTGTATAATGTTACAATGCTCATCCCAGCAGGATGCGCAGTAGGCGTTGTCGTCATTATCCCAATACGCGCGGTCACGATGAATAATGCGGTTGCAGTCTTCGCAGCGGACGTAGTATTCATCAAAGCAGTGGTCGCAGAGTGTGTGGGTATCGTCCTCGACGGCGTTTTCCTCGTAGACCCGCTCGGCACAGTGGTCACAGATTACGGTCAGGCGGTCGGCACAATCCTCGCAGAGCCAGTCGCCTTCCGCTTGATACATGTCTTCAATTGGGTATTCTGCACCGCAGTTTGCACAAATTCTCGTTTCGCTCATTGTCTGTTCCTCCATTTCGTTTGGTAAAACTTAATACTCTTCGGCAAGCAGCATAGTAGAATGCGTCAAATCGTCGATGACGAACACCTTCGCGTTTACGGCATCATCACACGGCACATCAAGCTCGTAGCGGTACGGCGGCTGCTCCTGCTTATGGACGATGTGCTGACCGGTTGGCGTTTTGGTAAGGATAAACACTTGCAGGTAATCCTTTCTCGGCACTTCCATCGTCAAAACCATGTGCCACATGAGGTTGATCAGCCACGATGGGATTTCATTCTCCACGCCACGTGTCAGGAATTTTTGATTTTCGAACATGTTTCTTCTCCTTTCCAGACAAAAATAGCTCCCAGAATATTTCCGGGAGCTGCTATTACTATAATATATATACAATTTTGAATGGAAAACAGATTGATTATTAAACCGTCAGGAGAGGACAACAGCTGTAACCAAAACATGAAATATCACAAAATAAGCGAGGTGGACAAATTATGTCCACCTCGTTTGTTATATTATAAGCAGAAAATTTCCTATTTCCCAATTGCCAGAACATTGCGGACGATTGTGTTGAGGCGCTCCAGATCGTCGAGCGGGAGGTCGCGTATCTGGTCGCACACCTGTGCGATGACGGCGTCCTTCGCATTATCCACCGGCTGCGGATCGGCAAACAGCTCCGCAAGTGAAATGTCGAGCGCCCGCACGATTTTCTCCAGCGTCTTGATGGTCGGACTTTTGAGTCCGCGCTCCAGATGCCCGAGAAAAGCCGGGTTGATCTCTGCCTGCAAGGCCAGTGTTTCCTGGCTCCAGCCGCGTAAATTTCGGAAATATCGAATTCGCTCGCCTACATTGACTTCGCAATACATCATCGTCACCTGCCCTTTGATACTAGGTTATCTTGACAATTAGTATTGCGCAAAACACTATGAGTATTGTATAATAATACCTATAGACAGCTTAACCTGCTGCTCATAGAAATCACGAAGGGAAGGAAACGATTATGAACAATCAGGATTTGTTTGAAAACCTGTCCAGGGAAGGTATTCAGACGACGGAAGAACAGCGCAAAAATATCAACCGACGCATCAATGAAGTGCTGAACTATGAACCTAAAGTTGGTGTATTTGGTAAAACCGGTGTTGGTAAGTCGAGCTTGTGCAACGCTCTGTTCGGTCAGGATGTATGTGAGATTAGCGATGTAGAGGCTTGTACGCGCAATCCGCAGGAGGTTCTGCTGCATATGGGCGGCAAGAAAATTACTCTGGTGGATGTCCCGGGTGCTGGCGAGAATGAAGACCGCGATCGCGAATACGCACAGCTGTACAGCAAAATTCTTCCGGAACTCGATGTAGCACTGTGGGTCATCAAGGCGGATGACCGCGCCATGTCTTCTGATGAGGCCTTCTTCAAGCAAATCGTTAAACCGCATGTTGAGCAAGGCAAGGTGTTTTTCTTCGTACTCAATCAGTGCGATAAAATCGAACCGTTCCGTGAGTGGAATGAAAGCGGCCATGAACCCGGTCCAAAGCAGCTTCAGAACATTCAGCGTAAGGTTACCGATGTAGCGACTCGTTTTTCTGTTCCGGAATCCAAGATTATACCGGTTTCTGCCTGTGAGAAGTACAATCTTGTCCGCTTGATTGATGAAATGGTATTTGCAATGCCGAAGGACAAGAAAATTACCATTGTCAACAGCGCTGCTCGTGAAAATGTTTCTGCTCAGGCGCAGGAAGACGCCAAGAAAGGCTTCTTTGAAACTGTAGGCGAAATTATTGAAAATGCTGTAGATAAGGGCGCGGAAGTAATCGGAAAGGTAATCGATGTTATCGATACCGCAAAAGACTTTATTCGTGATTTGTTCTGGTGGTTCTGATTGATGCAGATCACAATAACGCGCGAATATCATTTTGATAAGCTGTCTGCTCGTTTTCCCTTTTTAGAATACCTTCCAGAGGAGCTGCGCCGTCATTCGGGTCGCATATTTAACCGTGATGAACGTACAACGGAAGATTACCAGATTTTATTCATCGGGAAAAGCGGCTATGGAAAATCTTCCACTATCAATGCGCTGACCGGGCATAACGCAATGCAGACAAGTGATATAGAAGCCTGTACGAAAGATGCATTTACCGTAGAATACTCACTGAATGCGCAAAAGACACGTTATCTTTCCTTTTGTGACTTGCCGGGTATCGCCGAGTCCGAGAAAACAGACAACGAATATCTGGCACTCTACGAAAATATGCTGTACCACTGCTTTTGCATCGTCTATGTTTTACGCGCTGATATGCGGGATTACACGAGGGATTTGGCACTGTTTCGAGATAAACTGTCACCCTATCGCGCGAGAATAGTAATAGCTATCAACTGCGCAGATAAGGCGGAGCCGACATCTCGGGAAAGTACAGATTTGACTGGAGAACAGATTGATAATCTGGAACGCAAACGATCATCCGTCAGTCAGATTTTTCATATGCCCAAAGAACAGGTTATCTACTATAGTGCACGAGAACGAATTAATCTTGATGCGTTAATGCACCAGATTTATAATCGCATGACGATATAGCCTTTTCGCAGACGAGGGTGTGTCCAATAAATCCACGCACGGCAATGTTGTGCGATATCAGACGAGATTACCGTTCCGAAAATATTTCCAATATAAAAATAAACCGGCTCCCGGATGCCAGAGTGTGAACTCTGACGCCCGAGGGCCGGTTTTATTGAGGGGTGAAGAAAAGGTGAGCTATTTTGCAGGGAATTTGGCCAATCAGTCTGCCATAGTCTTGCGATGACGTTCTTCCAGCTCCTTCTGGATCTGCGGGAACTGCTTATCCAGCTTGAACAGCCATGCAAGAATGATCAGTACGAGGTAAATTGCAATTGGCGCCACGATGAAGATGATGCGGATGCAGCTTACCGCGCTTGCGGTCTGCACCTCGGCCATGCCGTTGTAGCCGCACATGGTAAGCAGTGCGCCGAAGGCTGCGGTGCCGAGACCACTGCCGATTTTCTGACCTACGCCATTAGCCGTAACGTTGATAGCCTGCGTGCGTACGCCGGTTTTCCATTCGCCGTACTCGACCGTATCAGCCAGCATGCCGTAGATAACGCTGCTGAACGCACCGAAACCGATGCCTCGTAGACCCATCGAGATAATGAACGGCACGCCGGATGCGCATACGAGAGAGATCAGCGAGCCGAGCAGCATGGATACACCGCTCAAGATTGCCAGCATACGCTTGGAAACGCCCTTGTCCAGCGCGATCGGCACGAGCAGCATGACCACAAGTGCGGGGAAATGGTGATACATGATGATGTTGCCGACTAGCTTCGCATCATTCAGAATATATTTTGCGTAATAAACGCCGACTGTCAGCGTGGTGACCTGATGAAGCACGCAGCAGAACTGCATGGCGAGAACAGAGAACCAGTATTTATTGTGCATCAGTGCCTTCAGACCGACAAGCAGCGGGACATCTTCGCCGTTTTCGCCGCCGCTGGTTACGGTCTCGCGGGTCGTCAGGTAAACGATGGCGAATACGATAGCTGCAATCGTGCCGAGAATAGCGGCGAGCTTGATCCATGCACGCTGACCGCCGCCCAGAGCTTCAATGATGTTCATGAATTTCAGGGAGAGAACCGTCTGCGTTGCTGCGGCAATGAAAAGACGCACAGCATAGCAGGAGGAGCGGCTGTTTCGGTCATTGGTCATATAAGTCGGCAGTGCGCTCATGGCTGCATTTGCCATGGTGTAGACAACACTCTGAATAACGTTGTAGGAAACAAAAATGTAGATGAGCTTGCCCCATTCACCACAGTCCGGTACGGTAAACATCGCAACATAAGAAATACCGAGAGGGATAGCGATGCGCAGGATCCACGGACGCGCCGAGCCGGATCTGGCATGCGTGTGCTCCACGATGTTGCCGGCGATGATATCGCTGAAGCCGTCAAAGATACGGCTGATCAGGATGATCGTACCGACCGATGCGGCGTTTACACCGATGACGTCCGTATAGAAGAATACGAGGAAGGAGCAGAAAATCGTGTACATCGGGTTGCAGGCAATTTCCGTAATGCCGTAGGAGATTTTTTCTCCTAATGAGATGATACGGTTGCTCTGATTGTTTTCAGTTTTCATCATATTATACCTCATTCTGACGATATACGAGCTCGCCGTTTATCCGCGAAAAATGAGAGAAAAACTCATTCCAGATACGGCGGGACATTTCTTCTGTGGTTGCGTGAGGCATATCCTGCACGCGGGTGAAGCCGACTAAAGGCATACCGTTTTTTCGGTAGATTAGATCATCCCAGCGATCTTCGTGCAGATGCCAACCGTCCGCCCAGTCTGAAACAGGCTCCATCTGGTTCAGTCGGAGCCATGCTTCGAGAGAATAGGCGGTACGGTTGCCATCGACAGGACGATCCGGCACCAGAAAGGCTTCTTCACTGCCGCCGAACATCCAGACCGGAAGTAGCGTATCACGCCGCGCCGCGACCTCGGGCAGCGATAGGGGTTCCTGCTCCAGTCCGCTGAACAGAATGCCTGAGCAGGGAGCTATGGCGGCGAAGCATTCGGGCATAGCGAGTCCGAGCATCTGCACCATCAGCGAACCGAGCGAGTGACCGGTTGCAAAAATTCGTGTGCGGTCTACAGGATAGTCTGCTGCGGTACGATCAATCAGATAACGGAAGAACGAGTATTCCTCCGGCTGTGTATCCTTGTGGAAGATGTTCCATGCAGGAAGCGGCAGATTATCACTGCTGCAATAGGCATTTTCCGTGCACATCTGGCCATATCCTGCGGTCGGATACACGACGATGAAACCGTTTTCTTCCGCTACACGATTCCAGCCGGAATGCTCCATATAAATCGCGCCGTTGCAGGTGTAGCCATGGCAGGCAAAGACCAGAGGTACAGGCTTGCCGGGCTGCTGCCGGACGCATTCGGGCACATAGGTATACCACTCGCGCAGCCAGCCGTCAATCTTTTCTATGTGATACTCCACATGGCGGTCACACAGCGGATCGGCATACATCCGGAGATTGCCGCCGGCGTCACCCATCCAGCGGCGGTGACGGCTGAGAAAACCGTTCCAGATACGGTGCAGCATGCTGTCGCCTGCCTGTTGTGCGCAGCCGGGCAGGCTGCTCTCCCATACCTCGTATGCCGCAATTTCGTTATTGTGCGGATGGGGAACGGCGGCGGTGCGGCGATACGCGACCGTATCGCCGGAAAGCTGTACACAGTGGTCGGCACATATGCTGTGTTTCCAGAAACGCAATGCTTCCGGAGACTGTGTGCGGTCAGAAATCATCCATACCGGCAGAGGAACATCGCTTTTCAGAACACCGCAGCGATGTGTGGTGTCCTCAAATCCATCAAGGTTTACACAGGCGTCCTGTGCTGCCTTCTGTACATAATCATCCGAAACCTCCGCATCAATGGTGCACAAACCCGCATATACCGCAGGGTTCCACATGGCTGACATCTGTGCGATCGCCGCGCCCTCTTCGCAACCGTATAGATACAGGGACGACTCGTGCACATTGAACCAGTGCCGGTCGCTCAGCTCGTGGAAAATCGCTTCTACATAGGCGACATCGCCGTCTGCGCAGCCGTACGCTTCTTCGGTATGCCAGATACCGTTCTGGGGTTCCAGAAAGAACAGAATAGGTCTGCTGCGTTCCGGCTCGGCTTCCGCAAGCCATCGCCAGTGCGTTTTGTTCAGCAGGTCGTCTGCCGTCCAGCCGTCGGGCGGCAGAATGAAAATACCTGCAGCGGCCTCGCGGCAGCCGTGCGGAATATGTACAAGATAACGGCGACGCTTACCATTCACTTCCACCCATCGTTCAAATGTACCCTGTTTTGCAACTTGCAACGGATGTGCGGCATCAAACGGGAGTGTTACGTTTTGATACATGATACCACCTTTTTTCTCTTTAACTTGCAGCGGTCCGGACATTGCTGATGATTTTATTATAGCGATTTATACGCATGGAGAAATACAGATTGTTTCATAAAAACACATTTTTCTTCACAGATTTTATGGACTTGACGGCAAATGAAAAATGTTTAGACAGAAACAGACTATTTATACGACATAAATTGTATAAAAAATCACACTGACAGATGCGATACATCAGATATCGCATCTGTCAGTGTGCAAGAGGAGTGTTTTCAGCTATTTAGTTCAATGGTGAAAAGCTGCACTTCGTGCATTTGAAGCTCGGTTTGCAGGTGAAATACACCTTGTGCATCCGGCATTATTAGTTCTGAACGATACGAGGGCTGTGCTGCAAGATGCAGTTGGCTGATGTCATCAACAGAAAGATCATTCGGTGCACCCCAGCGCAGCCATTGGTCAAAAGAAGATCCTTGCTCGCGGGTGATGGCCGAACGCTGTATCTGGTGAGGCTGCGGTGTCAGTCTGCTGATTTCAAGGTGTACCTCCATGACGTTATCCTCGCGGAACACACGGTATGCTTCCGCAGGCTGACTCAGGCGGCGGTAGCGGTGACGGTACAGACTATCGTAATCGCAGTAATGGAACAGGAGAATATGCAGTTGCGTGCGGCTGCGCGTTATGAGATACCAGTCGCCAGCGGCCAGCAGAGCATCTCCCATGCGGCGCAGAAGGCAGAGTGCCTGCCAGCCGGCCTTGGGCACGCCGTTATACGTGAAAAGGCCATAGCCACCGTGGAAAATATGTGTAAATGCACCGCGTTCCTCAATGAAATCCGTCAGTAGCCAGTAGCCGAATGCCTGAACGGCTGCGTAATTCTCGGCAATGCTGTGACACAGCCATGCCGCCTTATAACAGGTATCACCGGAAAGATCGCGCTGCCATATCGTCGAGTTACATTCTTCAAGCCAGATAGGGGTCTGCTCACGGTCAATGGCACGCAGGAGGTGGCACAGTCGGCCGCACAGATTGCGGGTAAAGTGGCGGTCGCCGCTGAGTGTTGTAGGCAGAAAATCCTGAGCCACAGAGGTGTGCATGAATTCTGCATCGGTTTCTACATTGTGATGCGGATAGTTCTGCGTGGTAATAAAGTCGGGAAAGCATCCGTTTTCCACAGTAAACCGAAAGAAATCCGGCAGAATATCGGCATCCCATGCGATGCTGGCAAAACCGCCCGGGCCGCCGAATTGAAGTCCGGGATCAACGGATTTCACAGCCTCCCAGCTGTTTCGGTAGTGCTCATAGTATTCTTCATAGGACACGTCGGTAAATACCGGCACATGAATACCCATGACGGTAAAACGCCATGTCCGGACGATTTCCTGTCCGTAGCGCGAGATCCAGTGACGGAGCGTCTGCACGATCAGAAAATGCCATTTTTCCGACTGTGCAGGAACGGAAAAATTGCTGATCCGGTTGAGAACGAAAATATCGTATTTTTTCAGAGCAGAAGGCATAAGACCCAGTTCGATATACAGTTTGAAACCTTGAGAGACTAGAAAATCGGTCAGCATATCCGCATAGAGAAAATTCGGCTTTGGCTGTCCTGCTTCATCTTCCTGATAGATCTGCATGTTGTCATCGAAAATGCCGTGAAATCGAATGTATTCAAAGCCGATGTCACGCTGAGCGCGGCTGATTTGCTGCTGCACAGCGGCCAGAAGTCCCTCGCGTGCATAGCCGAAGTTCAGCAATCTGCGCCACATTGGCTGCACCGACGTTCCGGTGTCGGCGGCACTGACCTTGCAGGAATAAACGGTTTTGCTCTGAGATGCAGGTGCATCTTCCAATGGCAAATAACGAAACAGAGATGAAAGATCGTTATCCTCGCTCTCTTTCGTGAATAGAAGTGTATTCTGCGACAGGGCTTTACCACGCTCGGCCTGCTGCTTTTCGAACTGCTTCGGTGTCAGACCGTACTGCTGCTTGAACTTACGGATAAAGGTTGATGTGTTTGGAAAACCGGTCCGCATAGCGGTTTCGGTGATGGAGGTGTGCTCCTCGCGGAGCAGTCTCAGTGCATGCTGTATGCGGAGATTGCTGATATAGTCCGTGATGGTTGTATGTAGATAACGGCTGAAAAAGCGAGAAAGGTAGTTAGGACTGACGTAGATCTGTTCAGCAAGCTGTGCGACTGAAATGTTTTCTGCCCAGTGATGATGAATGAAATTTAATACGTAAGTGATGCGGTCAATGGAAGCGTACGACAGCTGTTCGCTGCTGTTGTGTTCGATGCAGGGGAAACTGCTTTCCAGAAACTGAAGCAGAGCCATGACAGACTCATTCAGCCGCTGCCGAGAGCTTCGATTGAAATACAGACGTGCGGTCTGTGCCATCAGGCGGCGAAGTTCATCGCAGACAGTCTGCGGTGCGGTTTGCGCATCGACAGCTGTGCAGCTGCGGCTTTCGGTCAGACAGCCGGACAGGTGAATATAATCCTGCGGAATGGTCAGCATCAGTGCCCGGCTTCCGGAAGCACAGGAAACGCGGCACAGCTCCAGCGGATTGACCAGACAGAAGCCTGCCTGTGATAAAACTTCGCTTTGGCCGCGAAGAAGAACACTGACTGAGCCGTAAAGTACGAATATCAATCGTGCGCCGTCTCCCCATAACAGACTGGGTTGTTCCTCCCCGAGTAGAGTGAAGGTCAGTTCCTTTTCACTACTGAAATCCGGTGCCATACCTGATTGTCCTCCCTTATATCGTGTTGCCTTAACTATATCGTATTTTTTCGTCAGGGTCAATATGGGATGAATATGCGGTGTCGTGCAGCGAATTTTCCCTTGCTCATATATCAAATTCGCTCTTCGAAAAACTCCAGAATCCCCGCTTTAAGCACTCTCCACTCCCTGCCAACCTTCACGGCAGGGAGTTCTTCGTTTGCGATCATCTTGCGGACCTGCTGGCGCGTTGTTTTGAGCAGGGCAGCCGTTTCCTTGACGGTCAGAATTTCGTCATTTTTCATGCCCACGGGTCCTTCCTCGAATCGGGCTGCGACGAAGTGCGAGGCTGATTATACTGCTCCTTGTAGATAAAATTGTGCAGCTCTCGCACCAGAACCTTGCGGAATCCCCAGTTGCCGTACTGATCCTCCTGCGGCTGAATGCTGTACTTGTCCGCGCAGTGTTTGAGCTCCTGCTTGCTGATTTCAAACTGTCGGCAGACCTCGTCGATGGTATAAAACTCTTTCATTCCGCGATAATCCAGATACTTCATAAAAATCATCCTTTTACATATAAGATTTGACAGCACAGATCACAGTTCACCGCAATTCATGCCATCTTATATTTATGTTAGTGATTTCGTTTCAAAAAAGATAATCAAAACCCATGCCAATTTCATTGAAAAGGCATGGGTTTCGCAATTTGCAGAACAAATTTCAATTCTTCAATCTCTGATTTATCCTTCAATGTAATCGGCTGAATGCCAAGCTCCTTGAACTGCTTGCGCACAGTGCGCAGCTGATTTTCGGTGAGTTTACTGTTATACACAGCCTGTGCATAACATTTGCAGTCGGACAGCTTTTTGACAAGCAGACGCATATTTTTGCGAGTTGAAGCATGTTTCACGGTCTCAACCTTTGCCATGCAGTCCGAATACCGCACAAACGGCAGGTCTGCGTGCAGCATTTCCATATAAGAACGGATGGTGTCCTCGGACTCGTCCATGACAGTTTTCAGGATTTTCTTGTTGATGCCCTTAACCTGCTCAGACAGTCCGCGCTTGAACTTCGCGCCCGAGCGGGAGACCTCGAATCGCAGCATTGGTGCATCGTAGTTCTCGAGCAACTCCTCCTCCATCAGCTGAAATGTCTTGTCATAGACCGTCAATGCGGTCGTTTTGCAGCAAATCCGCCACGAATGTGCATTCTTTTTCTTATGATTGGAGAAAGTTTTATCGAATGTACACAGCTCGTATTTCTTCATATATGGACTACGGCGAACGACGCGCAGCGCCTCGTCAACCCAGTCCTGCGAATCGGGAAAGTAGTCCAGACAGCAGTCAATGCGTGAAAGCGTCAGCTGCTCAAAATTGCAGTTCAGACCGATTTTATGCAGCAGCTTGGTCATTTCCTTATCAAGCGATTTCAGCTGATTCTCTTTCGCTTGGAATACCTTCTTGGGCACATACTCTCCGTGCAGTAAAGTATGAGGATTGAGCCGAAAATGAATAAAAGATGCGAGATTTTTCGTTGTTTTATTCTTGCGGCGTACCTGCTGGTACAGATAAAGCACCACGCCCTGACCGCAGTAAGAGGTGCAGATATGCTTCGTCATGCCCTTGTCTGAATGATATGTCGTGTCCGGATAAAAACTGCCGGAATTCACACTTTTTAGATGCTGAAACACCTTGTTGAAGTCCTTCTTAGACACTCTGTGAAATAATTCGATCGTGTGGATGCCATAGCGAAAGTCCATTTCACTCACCATCCTTCGCAAAGCACTCGATGACTGCATCGTGCAAATCGTCCGACGACTCGCAGATTGCATACAGCTCATTTACGGCATCAATCGCGCGCTCATCCGTATTGGAGATGATGTCAAGGTTCATCTGAAAATCAGCGTCATTCCAGAGCAGCAGCGCCTTTGCACGTTTTCTGTCGCGCCCGGCTCTGCCTGCCATCTGGTAGAACGACGCTGCGCTGAACGGAAGCTGAGAGACGATAATCAAACGAATATCCGGGATATTCACGCCCATACCGAACGCAGAAGTTGCAATCATGATGTGCGCCTTGCCGGAACGAAAGCGCTGCTCCTGCTTCGCTCGGTTGGATAATTTGCTGTGGCAGATGGCAATCTCGTCAGCCTCGATATCACAATCTTCAATTAAGTAATCGCGCATCTCTTCCACATCACAGACACGGGTGCAGTAGATAACGATTTTGCCCTTGTTAGCATATTTTAGAATCGCTTTTTTGGCTTTCTCATAACGAATTGCCTCCGTTTTCACGAACACTTTCCTCAGAGAAAGGTTAGAACGCTTGAGCTTGCCGATATGTACCGTCGGATTTTTCATACGCAGACTTTTCGTGATATATGGAATATCCTCCTGCATAACGGTTGCACTGAACGCAGCAACAACAGGGGATGAGGGTAAATCCTTAATAAATTTACCAATATTGCGATACATTGGACGGAATTCGCTGCCCCATTCCGTCAGACAATGCACCTCATCCACAACGACCGTGTGCACCTTGTTCTTCTGAATTGCCTTCCACAGATGCGGATCATTCAAACGTTCCGGTGCAACAAAGAGAGCCTGGAGTTTACCATGTTTCAATCTTTCGATAATATTGGTATTCTCCGCATTGCCGCTGTACAGGCAGCCCGCTCGGATTTCGCTGTCCTCGCAGCGCTGCACTAAGTCCCGCATCAATGCAACCGTCGGGAGAATACCAATCAGCAGATCGTTTGGGTGCATAGCAATCATCGAGAGAGAGCAGATCGACTTGCCTTCAGAGGTTCGAGCTAAGCCAAGTACATCTTTACCATTGAGTAAGTCTGTAATTACATCCTTTTGAAACGCTTTCAGCTTTGCGATACCAAAGCTATTGCATATCATCTTTTCCTGTTTGTTTGTCATAATTTTCACTCCTGAACATAGAATTCTCGTTCAAAACTGAAATTTAGAAATTTCATCTGAACTGCCTTTATTCCATTGTTGAGAGCGTAATCAAATTATAATTTCACAGGAATAACATGATATATAATAATAGCGAAAGGCTTATCCCGGTGCATGAGACAAGCCTTGGCTAATATTATATATATTTCGATTTAGTGAACAACCTGCATTTCCCGATTCTCGAGCAGCGAGCAGCGATCCGCGATGCCCTCGGTGACGTACACCGTACCATCCTTATCCATCAAAATCGCATCGAATTCCTCCTTATGAGCCCGCCAGTAATCAAGCGCATCATCCACACCCATGATGAACAGCGAGGTCGAGAGCCCGTCCGCGAGCGTGCCGTCATGGCTGATGATGGTCGAGGAGATCACACCGCTGTCGGCCGGTGTGCTGGTACGCGGGTCAATGATGTGATGATACGTCCGGCCGTTATCCTCAAAATACCGCTGATAGCCGCCCGATGTGATCACCGCTTCATCCGCAATCTCCACCACCGCAAAGTTTTCACCTTCGTCGTTCGGGTCCTGCACAGCAACACGCCATTTGCTGCCGTCCGGCTTGCAGCCGAGCGCCTGCACGTTGCCGCCGAGAGAAACAATGCCGCTGGTCACGCCGTTATCCGCAAACACCTGCATGATGCGGTCCGAGGTGTAGCCCTTGGCAATGCCGCCTAAATCCACCTGCACATCCGCCGGAATGGAAACGTCACTGCCGTTCTGCTGCACCTGCTTGTAATCCACATGAGTGAGCAGCTGCTGCAGCTCATCCGCCGAAAGCACGCGATAGTTTTGTGTGGTAAATCCCCAGGCATCCATGACCGGCTCGATCGTGCAGTCAAAAATGCCGTCGGTCGAGTCAGAAACCTCTAGCGCCCGCTTGAGCAGCGCCTGCGTGTCTTCGTGCAGCGTCACCGCGTGATCTCGGTTGAGTGCGTAAATGTCACCGCTCTCGCTGCTGATCGAGAACAGCGCGTCCAGACGTTCGATCTCGCTCTTCGCCGCCTCCAGCGCCTCTCCGGCATGGTCTCCGTAGGCGGTCAGCGTCATGGCCGTGTCCATCGCGAACAGGTCGATCGACTGGGAGTCTGTGCCAGCGGACGAGACCGAGGGGGCGGAAGCCTGTCCGCAGCCGCCCAGAAAAACAAGCCCGAGCAGCAGCAGCGCCTTGATTTTTTTCTTCATCAACAAATATCCTCCGAAAGTTAGCGTTTGCTTACTATAAAATAGCATATCACGGCAAAAAAGACTTGTCAAGCCGCGAAATCTTGATAAACCGTGGTTCATCTCGCGAAAAAGTGCGGTTGACAAATAAAAAGCGCTGGTGTAGACTAAGGTCAGCTTATAATGTTAGCAAAAGCTAACCATAGCATTTTTCCTCGGGTTGCAAAAACGCGCGAGGAAAAATGCTATTTTTCGACGTGATGGTTAGCTTTGTCTAACAAAAGGAGGAACCGAAAAGTGAAGTGTAAAAACACCATTGCAATGGTGCTGGCAGGCGCGATGCTCCTGCCGAGCAATGCCTTTGCTGCCGACCTGAGCCAGTACAGGGATTTCCCGAACGACTGGTCGTCCGGCGCGCTGGAAAAGGCGGTCGATCACGGCCTGCTGAACGGCTCGAACGGCAGGATCGACGGTCAGGGTCTGCTGACCCGCGCCCAGATGGCGGCTATCGTATCCCGCGCGTTCGGCGCGACCAAGTCCGCCTCGCTCAAGGATTACCGCGATATGCTCCCGGACGCATGGTACTACAACGACATGGGCCGTGCCGTGCAGATGAAAGCCTTTCAGGGCGCGGGCGGTCTGCTCCATCCGGACGACCCGATCACCCGTGAAGAAGCCTTTGTCGTGCTCGCCCGCGCTTTCGCGCTGACCGATGGCCGCAGCGCTTCGCTCTCCGATTTTTCGGATAACGGCGCGGTTTCCTCGTGGGCGTCCGGCAGTCTTTCCGCACTGGTCGAAAACGGCTACGTGAACGGCGCAAACGGCCGCCTGAACCCGAAGAACAACATCACCCGCGCAGAATTTGCCAAGATCATCACCGACATGGCGGCGTCCTACGCCGATTCGAGCAGCATTGCAAACCAGACCGTAGACGGCAACCTGGTCGTCCGCGCAGACGGCGCTTCGCTCTCGGGCGTCACGGTCAACGGCGACCTCATCATTGCGGACGGCGGGGACAAGGTTTCGCTTGACGGCGTTAAGGTCACCGGCCGCATCGTCATCCGCGGCGCATCGACCGAGGCGAGCCTCAAGAACTGCTCCGCAGGCAAGGGCGTGCTCGTCAGCAACCCGAACGGCGCGGCTTCGCTCTCGGTTTCCGGCGGCAGCGTCGGCACGGTAACGGCGAAGTCCGACCTCGTGGTTTCCGGCAAGATCGATAACATCGTTATCGCGGAAAAGGCGGCTCTCACGGTGCAGAGCGGCGCGTCTGTCGGTTCGGTCACTGTTTCGGCGGCGGGCGCTTCGGTCTCCGGCGCAGGCACGGTTTCCGCTGTACAGGCGAACGCGAACAACGTTACGGTTTCGACCAAGAACACCAAGGTAACGGCGGCGAGCGGCGTTTCCGGCGTCAAGGCCGGCGACAAGACCGTAGACTCCGGCAAGACCGGAACCGTCGGCACAGCTCCTTCGAGCGGCGGCTCGTCCTCCGGCGGCGGCAGCAGCTCGTCCCGCAGCGATTACAGCTATGTGCTGATGAATATCCCGTATGGCGAGTTCTATAAGGCCGAGCTTGGTGAGAACGCCGCAGCCGTTGACGCAGTTTCGTCGGCGACCAAGAATAAGACCCGCAACGGTTCTCTGGCAGGCGGTTCGTATCATGTCAATCGCGACGGCTCGGATATTACCGGCGTTACCTATCCGGTTCGCGTAAAGACGAGCGACCTTTCCGGCCTCAAGCAGGTAACAAACAGCGACTCCGTAAGCATCACGGTAAAAAACAAAAAAGGCGAGGATGAAACCTCCACCTATACCGGCAGGGAGGCGCTGTTTGAAAGCGCAAGCTACTCCTACTACGCCCTGAGCTCCACCCCGTCTTACTACAAGGAAGCGACCCTGACCAACGGCAAGTGGTCGTTCGGCAAGGCGACCGGTGCGGCGTCCGAGGATACCGCAAAGATTGCCAAATTCAAGGCCCCCGGCCATCACGCCAAGTACGAAATGGAGATCGAAAGCGACAAAATCGCGAAGGGCAAGAAGGTTTACGCTGTTGTCCTGACCACCACGGACGGCAATACCTACGGTCTGCACCACGTAACCGAAATCTGGCATGTAACCAAGCTTGGCTTCAGCGCTGACCCCGCCCTCGTAGGCAAGAACATCAGCGCAGTCACCTACTACACCGAGGACGGCATAATCAAGCTCAATCTGGCGAAAGAGCTGCATGTTCCGTACATCGCAGAGGGCGCAAAGGCCGAAGTTGCAGAGTCTGACGCAGATGCAAAGAGCACTACTCTGACTCTGACCGGCTTCCCGGAAGATTTCAAACAGGAAGTAAAAGTACCGGACGGCATGACCTATTCCGACGGTACCATCACCTTTAATTCCGCTCTGCCGGGTTCTTATAAGGTAACGGTTTCCGACGCGAAGGGCAAATATGCGGACGTAACGGCAAGTTTCACCGTTTCCACGAGCAAGACGGTGGCGCAGTATGACGAAAGCAACGTATCGCTCAAAGCGGTAAAGGGTGTAAATGACGCAGCCCTTGAAAACTATCTGAAAAATATCACCTCGGTCAAGGTTGGCGACAATGAATACGCCGCAACCGGCAAGAAGGCGGTAACGATTATCAATTCGAACGGTTATCTAGATTTGACCGCCGAGCCGTTTGCGAATATGACGCAGAGCAGCAGCTACACCATTACCGTCAAGGCAAACTACTACAAAGATCAGGAGTTTAAGGTAACCTTCCCTGAGCACATTTACGCTTACGCCGCTGTTCCGTATGATGAATACTGGCAGAGCGAGAAGGTTTACCTGAACAAGGATAGCGACTGGGGGGCTGGGTCCGATGCCCTCGACGGCCACAACGAATTTGACAAGGGCGCGTTCGATGCGGTTTCCCGCGCAACGACCAACCACGGTCTGCATCGCGGCAGCTTCCAGCAGAGCGTTGTTATCCACGGCACCAAGGACGGCGAAGCATACGACTACCATCCGGTTGCGTGGACGGACGGCGACAACTTTGTCGATGCAGACGGCAAGACCTACAACAAGAACGAAATCGGCATGACCTCCTACAAGATCACTGGCATCAAGTACGTTCCGGTCAAGGTGAAGTCTGACAATTTCGTTGATTTCTGCAAGCACTACACTGTTACCCAGAACGGCGAAACGCTTCAGGGCGGTTTCAGTGAAAACAACCTGAATGCCTACACGGCAGTTGCCGCAGTAGACAAGGACACCAACGGTCTTAAGGAAGTCACCTTGGGTTCCTACGGCTATACCTTCGGTGCACGCCAGACCGGTTCCGGCTCCGGCATCAAGGGCGAGGCACTCAAAACCGCAGACGAGGCAATCACTGCGGCAGCCAAGGACTACTCCGGCAACTTCGGCGAAATGCTGCGTGTTGACCTGAATAACAATTATGGCGACCTCGGCGGTCATATGCAGACCGTTGTCTGGAAGTATTACGGCACTGATGAAAACAATACCACCCCGCTCGCCACCTACGGTACGAAATTTGCAGCTGACAACTGGATGCACAGGATCATGGGCATTCAGCTCGGTCTGACCGACTCGCTCCGCGCGAAGCTCCCCGAGGGCAAGGACGGCACCGGCAAGTGGACGATTACGGTTTACGCACTCGGTTACAGAGATACCACCTATACTGTCAAAGTCACCGCCGACAACCTGCCTAAAAAGGTTGAGCCGATGACGGAGAAGCAGAAACAGACGCTGACAGAGCTTGCAGGCAAGGCAAAAAAATACCTCGATAACGGAAGCACGACATATCCCTCTGAGGTCAGCAGATCGCTATTGGAAGAGCATTATAATGAGGCCACCGGTCTTATCAAGGCAGACGACACCACGGAAGCTAAAGCTAAGGAACTGATTACCGAGCTTTCCGGTTATCTCGAAAAGATGGACGCGGCTAATACGCCGACCAAACCCGACAAGCCGACCACTACAATCAAATCCGGCGAAGCAGAAGTAACCTCGGTAACTGGTATGCCTGTAACTGGTTCCTATCAGGCAAAAATCACGGTAGAATTTGATGCAGACGGCAATGTCGTTTCGATTACTGATAACGGCACTGACCCCGGTGCTAACAGTTACTTCTGGAATATCGCCAAAGGAAAGTTCGTGGACTTTGAAAAGAAACCCGTATCCGAAATCGACGGTATTGACGCAACTTCCGGTGCTACCGTATCTCTGAACGCCGTCAAGGCCATTATCAAGGAACTCTCGAAATAGGAAGGCGAGCAGGCTCCCTCCGCGCCGGCCCTGAAAGCGGCGGACGCGCGGACTCAGCTTCTGTATGCAGCGAACTCTCCGGCGGAACTTACGGTTTCTGCCGGGGACTCCTGCACGGTGTACTACACCACGGACGGCTCTGACCCGCGCGTAGCCGGGAGCGCTGCGAAAAAGCTCGACGGCTCGACCCTGACCGTCAAACCGACCGGGAACACCGACCACAACGTTACCGTAAAAGCCGTTGCCGAAAAGGACGGCCTCTTCTCTGCGGTCTCCGAGGCAGTCGTGGAGTTTGTGAATATCCCCGATTTGACCTCCGGCACGCGCACCTACATCGGCACAGTAACGGACGGCGGTGTGTTAGGCGGCCCGTACCGGGTCGGCGTGCGCGTGACTACTACCAACGGCAAGATCACCCGCGTGCAGGACAACGGCACGGAGGCCGGTCTGGATTTGTCGGACGATAACGTTTCTATGGACTATTCGTTCTGGGGCGGCGTAATGGACAGCGACGGTATGCCTGCCAAGCTGTACGGCAAAACGCTCTACGACCTGCTGAATATGAATACCGTACCGGATGACGATGACCACAATGACGATGCCGTTTCCGGCGCAACCGTCTGGTCGGATGCCATCCGTCATGCCACCATCGCGGCACTGCGCTCCGCGCCGGTCAGCAAAAGCGAATCCACCGTGCTCGCCCCGACCCTGACGGCGCAGACCTGCGTTCCGAACGCAAGCTATAAGTATATCGATGTTGCCATGTCGGCCGACAAGGACTGTACCATCCGCTACACACTCAACGGTACCGACCCGACTGCCGACAGCACCAAAGCGGCTTCCATCGGCTGGTCTGGTGATATCGGTGTTCGCCTGTCCGCTGACCCAACAAACCATCCGAGCGGCCAGGTCATCGAAGTCCGCGCCGCCGCCTTTGACAAGGCTGGAAACCGTTCGGATGTGGTTCGGCAGTTCTATGTGTTTGCAAATCCGCTCGGCAACGCGGCCTATACCGCGCAGTACAGCGGCATTTCCGCAACCGTTGACGGCATTACTGCAACCGCTGTAACACAAAGTCCCAACTACGATGATAATTATTATATCACCTCCCTGACGCTCGATAAGGAACACAGCGAAAGGTACGCAGACTTTCTCCCCGAGCTGTTCAGCCGCATCTACCTCGCGCAGACCACTAAGGGCGTCGAGCCGATTGCCGGGTACGAAACCGAGAGCCGCGCGGTTCTCGCCGCCGTGCAGGCGGCACTGAATCAGGCGCTGACGGCTTCCAAGCCGACGCTCACCGTCTCGCCGGAGAAAACCACCTACGCGAATGCGGATGAGGTAACGGTAACGCTCGACTGCCCGACCGACGGCGCTGAAATCTACTACACGGTAGACAACAGCAACACCCTGACCGGTTCCACCGTCTCCGACCCGACCAGAACCGGCACCAAGTACACCGGCCCGTTCGAGGTTTCCATCGACAATATCGCAGGCGGCAAGCTGTACATCCGCGCGGCGGCGAAAAAGGACGGCAAATGGTCCGGCATCGTTCGCAAGGATCTGACGTTCGCCAAGGGCGTCAAGGAAAACGCCTTCGTGGTGGACGGGACGAATTATCAGAGCTGGTCTGCGGCATCTGCCGCCGTCAAGAAAGGCGGCACGATCGTGCTCAATGATGATGTGCAGCTGACCGAGGAGGACAAGCTCCCGGATGTCGCGTGCACCATCCGTTCGGCGGACGGTGAGACCAAATACAGGCTGAGCGGCTCTCCGATGACGATGAACGCCGATCTTACCCTGTCGAACATCACCTATGCGCTCGGAAATCTGTACGCGAACGGGCATGATCTCACGGTCGCGAACGATGTGGCGACCGCGTGGAGCTGGACAGGTTACAACCTGTATGCAGGCAGTACCGCAGAAAGCACCGCAGCGGGCACGCAGCACATCAGCGTGCAGGCCGGTAATTTTGCTGTTATCGCCAGCGGCAGAGGCAGCACGACGCATAAGGCTGACGTGGACGTTTCCGTAGGCGGCAGCGCGGAGGTCGAGCTTGCGGGCGCGTACATGAGCGCGACACTGGACGGCAATATAACGTTCCATGTTGCAGACGGCGTCAAGCTGAATCAGTTCCTCGGCGAACAAAGCGGCGGCTCCATCACCGGAAACCTGACCCTCCAAATCAATGGCACACCAACGCTGAAAAGCTACAGTCCCACATACAAGGCCAGCGTCAACCGCGCTTCGTTCGGCACACTTGACCTGACCGGCGCAGATACAGATTTCATCACCGCAAACCGTGATAAATTCACCGGTTTTGCCACAGTTTTGCCAACTGCATAATTTCTCACAAGTCCAAGGGTGCTCCAGCAGGAGCGCCCTTTACTTTTGCGCATTGTTCGCACGACGAGCAAGTCTGATAACAATTTATGTGCCCGCTATAAAGAAGCATACTGAGCAGGATTGCCGTATTAAACATTGAAACCTCTTTTCAACCGCGGGCACCTTGCACAACAGCAGCAGATTGGATATAACAAAAGCAGCTATCCGGCACCCTGACGTCGGAAGATGTCCACGCACGCATGACGACACTTCTGGACGAATACAATGCAGCAGACAAGCATGATCTGCACGGATTGGCAAAGTTCCATGCGGATTATGAGGCCATTCATCCGTTCCAGGACGGAAATGGACGAACCGGACGGCTGATTCTGTTTAAGGAATGTCTGAAAAACGATATTATCCCCTTTGTGGTAAATGACAGCCGCAAGGCTGAGTATTATCATGCACTGAATACCGCGCAGACAAAGCAGGATTACAGCCTGTTGGAGCGCTTCTTCCGCGAGGAGCAGACCGAATACCGCCAGCAGGTCGAAGGCTTTCTGCCGCCGGTCGAAAAATAGCCGAAGCTATTGCGGCTACTGTCAGGCTACTGCTGATGAATATAGGTGGTTGCAATAGGCATAGAAAACGCATGAAAACGGCGCAAAATGTCTAATATTCGCGCTGTTTTAGCGGGAAATGCAGGATGAATACCTCATACAGCACCGCTCCGACTCCAAAGGCCATGCGTTCGAATCGCACCGGGCGTACCAAAATATGTTGATGAAAGATGCAACGCCGAAAACGCCGCACGAAAGTGTGGCGTTTTCACATATAATGCGCTACTTTTAGAACGAAAAGGCTGCAAAAACTCGATTTTTCAAAATTCCAGTTTTGCCCTGCGAGAGGCGACATTTTTAAGATGTGCCCTGCCAAATTTATGGTCTGGTGTGGTTCAAACACCAAGGCTTAAAAAAGAATAAAGAATAAGAAGACAGGCCGCCGTTCGGTGATATACTCCCCATAGAGTAGACACTCGAAATAACAAAAATTCGAGACTACACTAAGGGGAGCATTATTATGTCAAAACGGACACCGGAAGAGATCATCCATTCAACGGAGAAGGAAGCCACGCAGCGATCTGTAAAAAGTACGGACTACGACATACGAAGAACGGATTGAAATTATCAGCTACTGCATCGAGCATGGAAATGACTACGCTGCTGCTATTGAGCGATTCGGCGTCAGCTACCAGCAAATCTATTCCTGGGTGAGAAAAGTACAATGAAAAGGGCATAGAAGGTCTGGTAGACAAGCGTGGTAAGCGTAAGGCCGAATCTGAGATGACAGAAGCGGAGAAACTGCGCACCGAGAACCGAATACTGGAAGCCCGAAACAGAAGATTGAAAACGGAGAATGCAGTGCTAAAAAACTCGAGGAACTCGAAAGAAGGTGGCGCTGAGCGGAGTAAGACAAGAATATCTCTACATTTGTGTTCGGAAAATGCACGAAGAAGGGTATGCAATAACCGAGACTTGTGACATTCTGAACCTGAATCGGTTCTATCGTTTGGTACATATTGTCGGCCTGCTTGCTGTCATCTGCAGAAAACGTCCGGCATATCAGCGGTCTAAGCCGGAAGTAACGGCGCACCAATGAATTACCGCAGCTTGCTGGATGCTGCATAAATGAAAACCAGGATCTCTGAGATGAGGTCCTGGAGAAAACTTTTTGTTTTTTCGTCTGTCTAATTGACAGGGAGCGGTTCACTCCGCCAATGTCAGGCCGATTTCGTTTTTTCCGACATAGATCCGCCTTTTTTCATAGCCAATCAACAAATCCTGAAGCTGACAGTTTCCACTGGCTGTATTCTTATTTTTCCTCTCTGTCGGTGGTTGTGGAGAACGGCGCGAATACGAGCCAGTAATTTTTCTGTACTGAATGGTTTCGTACCAGAAAATGCGCGAAATGAGTTGCTGAGAGGTGCTGCGAACAACCGCTCAAATTTTGTTCCCAGAGATTTTGCGGCAGCAAAATCGGCTCTGAGTTTACGGGGAAAAGCAGCTTGCAGGTCTAAAAACTTGCAAGCTGCCTTCTAAACAGTCTGCACTTTACTGCACCCGAGATCCAGCCAGAATCATCCGGACGACCATCTACCGAAATAATATAGATACATATCCTCCATATTGGGTGCTGTTGGTACTGCGTCGGGTCGAGGGGCGCTTTTGCTGAGCAGACGGATCACACTTTTTCCGTCTGTGTGCATGACATTGCTGCAGGTATATTGCTTTGTGAGTGCCGCTTCGTCCGCAGCAGGAACTGTAACGAGCCAGACTTGCCCGTTCAGCTGCTCCAGCAGCGAAGCAGGCTTTTGCATTCCGAGGACAACGCCTTTCCGGAGCAGAATGATTTCGTTTGCGACTGCTTCGAGGTCCGATACAATATGCGTCGACAGCAAAACGAGCTTTTGCTGGGAAAGATCACTGATGATACCGCGGAACCGGATCCGTTCTTCCGGGTCAAGCCCAGCTGTCGGCTCGTCCAGCACCAGAATTTCGGGGTCTCCAAGCAGTGCTTGTGCGATTCCCACACGCTGCCGCTGTCCGCCGGAGAAACCTTTCAGTTTTTTTTGCTTTTGGTCCTCCAGACCGACCATATGCAGAAGATCATCCGTCTGCCGCTTGGCCTCAAACTTTGACAAGCCCTTCAATCTAGCAATATAGAGCAGAAACTGCTCCGCTGTGAAATTCGGATAAACGCCGAAATCCTGCGGCAGATAGCCGAGCTTTTTCCGGAACGCAGCACCCATGACCGCAATGTCCTGCCCATCCAGCAAGACACGTCCGGTCGATGGAGCGAGCAAATCCGTCATGATCCGCATCAGCGTCGTCTTCCCGGCTCCGTTTGGACCGAGCAGCCCATAGACGCCCGGCCCCAGCGTCAGGTCGATCTGTTGCAGCGCGGCCGTATTGCCGTAGAGCTTGCTTATATGTTCGAAGGAAAGCTTCATAATTCCTTGCGCTCCTTTCTTTGATGGATGGCGGCCAATAGTAACCCACCCAATAACAGCGCGTACCAGACACCCCAGACTCCCGGGGTCACACCGATTCTCCGTCCACGCATCCATTCTGCAAAAAATCCATACCGGACAAACCAGAAGAATTCAAATTTTTTCAGCACAGCAGCATTGATGAAATAGCTGAACGCAAACGGAGCTCCGCAGATGCACATGGCCGCCGGCTGATTCTTCAGACTGTCACATACAAATGCTGCAAAGAGGAAAAATCCAATTGTTCCGATGAGAACGATTGCCGTACTGCGGAACCATGCGTGATTCCAACCATCCGGTTGAGGAAGCCTGCCGGAAATGAGAATTGACAGCGCATGATTTCCGGCTGCTAACAGCACAGCACCAGCCGAAGCGGCAATGCTCCCGGCAATCAACCGGTTCCGGAACAGCGTGCTTCGACCATAGGCGGTGCTGTTGATGACGGGAAAGACTCCTGTTTCACGATCCGCGGAAAACAGACGGATCAGAACGAGCAGAACCAGAAAACCGAGTGTTACGGAGCCTATCTTATTCCAGAATTCTGCGGATAAGGACCAGAACGCATCGCTGCGGAATCGGGAATCAAAGAAGGCGAGAATGCCCCGAACGGATAGCCCAGCACCCAAAACGAGCCAGTAGAGCGGATTCCGGAAACAGCGGATCAAATCAGCCTTCATGCCTTTGCTTTCCTCCTCCATATCCTCCAAAAGAGGAAAAACTCCAGAAGGATCATGCCAATCCCCAGCAGGACCGGTTTCCATACGTCCGACCACAAATATGGAAAGACCCACGAATAGCTCTCCTGCAGCAGATACCCACCGAAGCCGAACCGATAGAGCGCGTCAATCGGCACACGAAGGAACTCCGGCAGCTGAGGCCCGACAGCGGAATACGCGAAAAACAGCAGATAGCTTCCGCCGCAGAGGAACAGACTGAGCGCCGTCCGCCGCGTCAGCGCAGCGACGATTAGGATAAACCCGGCGAAATATAACGCGCCCAGAAACAGAAAGCCATACTGGAGCGCACAGTACGCAAGATTGGACATCGGCGGCAGCGCCGTATCCGCAAAATACACGCATCCGGCAACAGAGGAGAGGGAGCCTTCGAACCCGAACGCGCCGCCGTTTACCAGCAGACTGGCTGCGCCGATGATGAAAACAACGACCGCGCAATAGAGGACCGTAAACGCTGTTTTCGCTCTCCATGTGTACCGGCGGCCAAGCGCTGCCGTCCCGACAAGATCGTCCGTCCGGTATTCCCTTTCACAGCAGACCAGCCGCGGCAATCCGACCGCAAGCAGAAACGCCGTCAGCGTCGCGCCATAGGAATAGATATTCTGCTGAACAAAATTCCACTTTTGCTGTGCATCATAGAGCACGCTGTAATTCTGTTCCGAAATTTCTGTGTATAACCCCAGCAGCAGATACAACCCGCCGAGGAGATACGCGACCCAGACCTCGCGGAACGCCCGATGCTTTCTGGCTTCATCCGATATGAGCCATGTCATAATGCTCCCTCCTTCGTTGAACATTGTATACAAGAATGCTGTATAAAATCAGTCCGATAGCCGCCAGCACAGCGTAGGCGGCGGTGGAGCAGAGCTGCAAAAGCCGGTCAAACGGCAGTACCGTCACGAGGAAGCAAAGTGCCGCCCAAAAGACGAGTGCAAGCAGGGATAGCCCTTCCGAATTGCGGAGCGAAGCAGACAAAAACAGGAGCAGCGCACAGAGATAAATGTCCGGTACCGCGCCGCAGAGCGCCAGCCGCAAAAACGCCTCACTCGCAGAAACGTGCAGCATCACGGAAAGGAGCACCAGAGCGCCGAACATGCAGCATGAGATCACGACAGACCGCGCAGCCAGCATCTCCGGATAGGAATACGGAAATGTAGCCTCCAATTCACGCATGTTCTGGTTACTGGCGAGCACATACCGGTGGAACAGCAGGAGCATCGGCATTGGCGCGGTGCAGAAAATCGTCAGCATCGGCATGGACAAAGCCCTGACGCTGAGCAGACCGAAAATCAATGCACCCGCGAAAAGCCCAAGCAGTAGCCCCCAGTCCATTTCACTTGCTGCAATCCGCAGCAGCGTGAAGACCGGCGTCTGCCTATCCCTCGGCTCCGGCATGGACGCTTGCAGCCGCAAAATGGTGCGGCGGATTTCCTGTTCCATTCGATCGTTCATTCGAAGTCCTCCCGCAGTTTATCTGAGAGTGTATTTCTGGCGGCACGAAGCCGTGATTTGACCGTCGGCAGCGGTGTGTTCGTCATTTGTGCGATCTCCTTCGCGGTAAATTGGTGGAAATAATGTAAGATCACTGCCTCCCGCTGTGCGGCAGGCAGCTTCTCCAGAGCGGCTTTTACGGACATGGAGACCGCTGCCATATCTTCAAACGAGGCAGCCGGATCGGGTCGGTCGAACACGGTGTCTTCCACCTGAACGCTTTTCTGTCGAAAGCGAAAGTAGTCCATACATTTGTTATGCGCAATCGTAAACAGCCAGCTGTCAAATTTCCTCCACGGCATATAGCGACCGATGCTCTGCATCATTGCGATAAAAACATCCTGCGTCAAGTCATAAGCGTCCTGCTCATGCCCGGTCAATTTGAAAACATATCCGTAAATTCGCGGATACCAGCGGCGAACCAAAAGCTCCAGTGCGCTCTTATCTCCGCCTTTGATCCCGCGCACCAGTTCATGATCGCTATATTCCACCGCCTCACCGCCTTTTCTGTCAGTATAACGAACGAGAGTACCCAAAGGGATGAAAGATACAAAAGATATTTTATAAAAATATAACAGGTCCTTGCGTGTGTTTCCAACTGCAATATTTGAGCGCTTTTATATTTTAACACCGGAGCGCAAAAACTGCGCATTAGGAACCAAAGAATAGGCTTTATCTGGAGTTCACGCAAAAAGCAACCGCCCTGCAAGTCGTGACCTATTTAACATACAAGACGATAGCTTGCTTCGCGGATGCCTGCCTTAAAAGATACCTCACATATTGTATCGCGGCTTTTGCAAAAACGTTTGACTTCACCGTGTCCCAATCTGCCAGTTTGACAATCTCCGGCGTGCTGACCGCCAATCTCCCCAATACGGTTGCGAATTTACTTGCCAGCATCAAGCTGCAAGCCTATTCGCCGTCGCTGCCTATTGAGACGGACCGCATCCACGTTGTCAACGGGACGTTTTTCACGGACGGCAGCTTTTCCACAGATAAGAGCTACTGCAACAATCGCCTCACCGTCACTTATAATCCAGACGCACCCACTCCGAAAAAGTGGCTGCAATTCCTATCGGAGCTGCTGCAAGAAGATGATATTCCCACCTTGCAGGAATATCTCGGCTACTGCCCACTGCCGACTACCAAGGGGCAGAAGATGCTCATACTCATCGGCAAGGGCGGCGAGGACAAAAGCCGCATTGGACTGGTCATGCGCTCCCTGCTGGGTGACAGCATGAATACCACCAGTATCCAGAAGGTGGAGAGCAACCGGTTCAGCCGTGCGGACTTGGAAAACAAGCTCCTGATGGTGGACAACGATATGGATATGAGCGCCCTGCCCAAGACCAACTATATCAAATCTGTCGTGACCTCCGAGTGCAAGATAGACATGGAGCGCAAGGGCGTCCAGAGCTACCAGAGCCAGCTGTATGTGCGCTTCCTCTGCTTCGGAAACGGTGCGCTGACCGCCTTGCACGACAAGTCCGACGGTTTCTTCCGCCGCCAGATCGTGCTGACTACCAAAAACCGGCCCGCAGGCCGAGCGGATGATCCATTTCTGGTGGATAAGCTGCTGCGGGAGAAAGAGGGTATCTTTCTCTGGTGTCTGGAGGGACTACACCGGCTGATCGGGAACAACTATCAGTGTGGAGTCCACCAACAATGTCCATGTCGGCGGCAATCAGGCTCGGGGATTTATGGGCATTGAGGTGATCAATCTGCTGCTTTTCAGAAGATGCAATCCGAACTGGGGGATTACTTCAGCAAGGTATTCCGTACCATCACAACGGATAACGGTCCTGAGTTTGCCCGGCTGGCAGAGTTGGAAACAGGAACGAATACGAAAGTGTACTTTACCCATCCGTATACATCCTGTGAGAAAGGGGCAATAGAAAACCACAACGGCCTGATCCGACGCTTTATACCAAAGGGCAAGCGGATTTCAGATTAGAGCGATGATGACATTCTGGCTGTGGAGCTATGGGCGAATCGTCTTCCGCCACCAGACTGATTCTAACAGATGAAATGCTCAACTTGATATTGCAATTTGCGGCTTTTGCGAACTTTACTTGACGCGGCCAAATCGCCGCTGCTTTAATTGTGCGGTATTGCCTTAGGCCAGAGGGCAAATGAATGTACTGCATGGCGAAGCCTCCCGTGCTGATTACTACGAAAAGCATACCGGTACAGACGCTGCCACGCACACCCAACTTCACTTCAAGCTCACAAGAAAAATAATTAAAACAAAAAAGCAGCAACTTTCGTTGCTGCTTTAGATGTAGGCGTTGAGTTA
>NZ_QUDG01000002.1:0-219 GCF_003474415.1 Butyricicoccus sp. AM05-1
TGCGAACAGGTTGCTCAAGAGGACGGACTCCGAAGGTAGTTCGTCCGCAGCAGAGGAAAAATCCTCTGCCGTTCCCCCATTTCGCAGCGGTCACATGTAGGCAATCTGCGCCAGACCCTCCAAGGGAAAGGGGTGATTCACAAGAGGGTGGAAACCGCAGGTGTCTACCCTCTTGTGCGCCCGCGCGGCGTCAGCGCACTCCCCGCTGAGGTTCAGCGA